>JBDRBW010000027.1:0-28843 GCA_043822345.1 Patescibacteria group bacterium | reverse complement strand
AGTAAGCCGTCGCGGCGGCTGTATATTGGTTATCAGGATTTGAAGCCGGTAAAAAGCGGTTATGGTCATGCTTTAATTTCGACTTCTAAAGGTGTGATGACGGGGATGGAGGCCAAGAAGAAGAAGCTGGGCGGAGAGTTGTTGTTCGAGATTTGGTAGGAGCGAGCCAAGCCCACCATCTTCCTCGCAAACCGCTTCGATTACTAAGAAAACTAACTTCGTTTCAAGTAAATTTCTTAAGAAAATAAAGAACTCGACAATTGTCCAATAACTTTACACGTGTAAAGTTATTGGACAATTGAACTCAAACAGCTTTATTTTCTAGAAAGAAATTTACTTTCCACTTGTTAGTTTTCTAAGTAACTGCGCTTCGCCTTCAGTTTGCTTAAAAGAGGCGGATTTGGCTCGCTCTATTTCTAAAAACAACAACTTCTGTCTCAGGTGGGGAGTTAGTGTGGGGCTTTTTCTTGTGTAATTTAACTTAATATGCTAATATTTTCTTTACTAACTATGAGTAGATTAGGTAAAAAACCAATAGAAATTCCCGAGGGGGTGGAGGTGAAAGTTGATGATGGCAAGTTAAATTTTAAGGGAAAACAGGGCGAGCTTTCGTTGAAAGCACTGCCTTTTCTTGATGTTAAGTTGGAAAATAGCCAGTTGTCTTTTAGTCCGAATAAAAAAGACCAACAGGCCGCCGCTAATTGGGGAACGATGGTGGCGTTGGCTAAAAACGCCATTGTGGGCGTAAGCGATGGTTTTAGTAAGACCCTGCAGATAGAGGGCGTTGGTTATCGGGCGACGATGGAAGGCGCCGATTTAATACTTAATGTTGGTTTTAGTCATCCGGTAAAATTTAAACCGTTTGAGGGCGTTCAGGTTGAAGTAGAAAAAAATAGCATTAAAGTTAGTGGTATTGACCGGGCGCTGGTCGGCGAGGTGGCGGCTAAGATTAGGAAGATTAAAAAGCCGGAACCTTATAAAGGCAAAGGAATTAGGTATAGCGATGAGGTTGTGCGCCGTAAGGCGGGCAAGAAAGCCGTTGGCGCCGGCGGATAACAATTATTATGAAGAGTCGTAAGCGATTAAATACACAAAGACAGTTGAGGGCGAGGCGTACCCGCGCCAAGATTTTTGGCACCGCCGAAAGGCCGCGTTTTTCTGTTTTTCGTAGTAATAAGTTTATTTATGCCCAGCTTATTAACGACCAAAACCAAAAGACGTTGGTGGCCGGTTCGACAAAGGAGTTGATAAATGGTAAAACCACTAAGCAGTTAAATAAAACCCAGCTGGCGGCCGAGTTAGGCAAGGTTATTGGTGAAAAAGCGAAGAAAGCCAAAATTAGCCAAGTTGTTTTTGATAAGGGGCGGTATAGATTTCATGGCCGAGTAAAGGCGGTTGCCGATGGAGCCCGCGAAGCAGGATTACAATTTTAAATTTTATTATGGAAAGGCGAGGTGGAAAAAAGTTTATTAATAAGAGGCAGAAGGGCGATGGTTTTAATGAGAAGGTGCTTGATTTACGTCGAGTAACACGGGTGATGGCCGGCGGCAAACGTTTTCGTTTTCGTGTTACCGTAGTTGTTGGTGATGAGAAAGGAAAAGTTGGCGTAGGTATTGCTAAGGGTTTGGATGTTGCCCAAGCGGTGGAGAAAGCGCGGGTGCAGGCGAAAAAGAAACTAATCACCGTCCAATTGAAAGACAGAACCATTGCTCATGAGGTGGAGGCCAAGTTCAGCGCCGCTAGGGTGATAATAAAGCCGGCGGTTGCGGGGCATGGATTGAAAGCCGGAGGCGCAGTGCGGGTGGTTTTAATGATGGCTGGCGTTAAGGATTGCACAGCCAAGATTTTAAGCAAGACGACTAATAAGTTGACTAACGCTATCGCGGCGATAGAAGCCTTAAAGAAATTAAAGAAACAAAAAACAAGTGCAATTACACCAATTACAACCGAGTCATAAGCTTAAGAAAGCCAAGCCGAGGATAGGTCGCGGCGGAAAACGCGGCACTTATTCTGGTAGAGGGCAAAAGGGACAGAAAGCTCATGCTGGCCGTAGGATCAAGCCGGCGGTTTATGATTTGATTTCCAAATTGCCGAAACTGCGGGGTTATAGGAATACTCCCAAGTCGCCAAAGCCACTAGCTATTAATGTTGGTGATTTAAATAAAATTGAAGGTGATGTTATTAATAAAAAAACTTTGCGAGTTAAAAGAGATGTTAAGATATTAGGTAATGGGGAGATTAGCCGGGCGGTGAAGGTGGAAGGGTTAAAGGTTTCCAAAGTCGCAAAAGAGAAAATTGAGCGAGCGGGAGGATTGATAACGTAGGAAGTCATTCTGAGCGTTAGCGAAGAATCTTTGAAAGATCCTTCACCTTGTTCAGGATGACTAATAAATATGTTCAAGAAGTTTCTCCAAATATTTAAAGTTCCGGAAATTCGCAAAAAAGTTTTTGTGGTGGCCGCTTTATTGGTGGCGTTTCGTCTGATGGCGGCGATTCCTATTCCGGGAGTAGATGTGGGGCGATTGAAAGATTTGTTTGCTTCCAATCAGTTGTTAGGTTTTTTGAACCTGTTTTCTGGCGGCGCTTTGAGTAATTTGTCAATCGTCATGCTTGGCGTTGGCCCGTACATTACCGCTACGATTGTGATGCAGTTGTTGACGATGATTTTTCCCGCGTTAAAAGCAATGTATTACGAAGAGGGCGCTGAAGGGAGAGCGAAGTTTAATCGCTACTCGCGTTATCTAACGGTGCCGCTGGCGGCGATGCAATCCTATGGATTTCTGACGATTCTCCAGCAACAGGGCGTTTTTCTTGATTTTTCTCTGGCTAATATTTTGACTAGCGTGGTGGTGGCTACGGCGGGTAGTATGGTGCTGGTGTGGTTGGGCGAGCTGATTACCGAACAAAAGATAGGTAATGGAGTTTCAATGATAATTTTTGCTGGTATCGTGGCCAGTCTGCCGCAGGTACTGCGAACCAATATTTTAACTTACAACCCGGCTGTTCTACCTACTTACTTTGCCTTCTTGTTGGTTAGTATTGTGGTTATTGCCGGCGTGGTCTTTGTTACTGAAGGCGAACGAAAGGTGCCGGTTTCCTATGCTAAACGAGTGCGGGGAATGAAGATGTATGGCGGTGTCTCTAGTTATTTGCCTTTACGGGTCAATCAAGCGGGTGTTATTCCAATTATTTTCGCCATCTCCATTTTACTTTTTCCTCAATTTTTAGCGCAGATTAGTATGGCGGTGGCGCCGGGTTTTGGCACCATTTTCAATGCTTGGGTAACTTATTTGTTTAATAACCAGTTTATTTATGGCGCGCTATACTTTATGTTAGTAGTGATGTTTACTTACTTTTACACCGCAGTTACTTTTGACCCTAAGGAGATTGCCGCCAACTTACAGCGCTCTGGCGGTTTTGTGCCGGGTATTCGCCCCGGCGAGCCGACGAGGATGTTTATCTCTAAAGTGGTTAATCGCATTACTTTATTCGGCGCTCTCTTTTTAGGTACGGTGGCAATTTTGCCAATTGCCACACAGATCGTTACCGGCATCGCTACTTTAACTATTGGCGGTACGGCTCTGTTGATTGTGGTAGCCGTCGCTCTTGAATCAATGAAGCAGATAGATTCGCAACTTGTTATGCGCGAATACGAAGGTATTCAATAAAAAACAAAAACGAGTCCTATTAGATAACAACGATGGAGCCGTAAAGGGTTGTATTTTTACAAGAATATGTTAAACTATGTAAAGTTTTTGATGGGAAGATTAGGAAAGGGGAGAAGTAATGAAACTGAGAGATTACAAAAAAGATGTCGAAAAGGATGTTTTGAGGGAAATTGAACGGTGTTTGTTTGTTTTGCTGAACAGCGCGTACAAAAAACTAGGAATAAACTTTCCCAGCAGAAATGTGATTGACAAGACCGCTAAAGAAGAGGGGGAGTTCGAGATTGTTGTGGACACAACCACTAAAATTGTTGTCGGCAATTTTTTTGAAAGAAAAATCAAGATTCTTGAGAACAACCATCCCGCAGCACAATCTTTGCGAAAATTATTCAAAGTGCTGGATTACCAAATCGAAACCCGCCTCTAAGGCAAGTAATGCCCGGTACCCCAACTTTATTGCGGTACCGGGTTTTTTATATTATTATAAGGTGAGTATGGCTAGGTAGCTCAGCTGGTTAGAGCGCCGCCCTCATAAAGCGGAGGTCGTGGGTTCGAATCCCACCCTAGCCACATAAAAAGCCCCCACGAAGTCTTCGTGGGGGCTTTTTATGTGGCTGACGAGTGGGCACGAGAACCCACCCGGTTCGTTCTGACGAGGATAGTGAGAAAATATAGAAATAAAATTTCTATATTTTTGAACGACGCAGTCAGCCTTTTTGACGCAGTCAAAAAGCACACCACCCTAGCCACACAATAAATAACCGCCTATAATGTAAGTATGAGCACTAAAGAAGTTCGGGTGCGGATTGCGCCCTCGCCGACGGGCTATTTTCATATTGGCACTGCCCGCACCGCCTTGTTTAACTGGCTTTTTGCCAAACAACACAAAGGAAAATTCATCTTACGCATTGAAGATACCGATCTGGAAAGATCCGATCCAAAATTTGAAGCGGATATTCTTAAGAGTATGGAATGGCTGGGTTTTGATTATAACGAAGGTCTCACTTACCAAAGTAAGCGAACTAATATCTATGAGAAATATATCCAGACCCTCCTGGAGAAAAACCAACTCTATCATTGTTTTTGCTCAAAAGAAGATTTAGAGGCCGAAAGAGAGGCTAAGCTAGCCCAAGGCCTACCGCCAAAATATAGTGGCAAATGTAGCAATTTATCATTAGCAGAAGTTAAAGAAAAGTTAGATAAAGGAGAACGGTCTGTGTTGCGCTTAAGAGTACCGACATTAGAAATAAGCTTTAAAGATATTATTCGCGGTGAAATCAAGTTTGATGCCGGTCTCACGGGGGACATTGTGGTAGCTAAAGATATTAAAACTCCACTGTATGATTTAGCTGTTGTTATTGACGATCAAGAAATGCAAATTACCCACGTCATCCGCGGTGAAGACCATATTCCAAACACTCCCAAACAAATAATTATTCAGGAAGCGCTGGGCTTTGATAAACCAAAATACGCCCACTTGCCACTGATTCTGGATACTAACCGCAGTAAAATGTCTAAAAGATTCGCCGTCACCGCAGTGCAGGATTACCAAAAAGATTACCTACCTGAGGCCTTTGTTAACTTTCTATTACTGCTTGGTTGGCATCCTTCTTCGCCTGTGGCTTCGCAGGACAAGTCTCATTCGCCTGCGGCAAATAATAAGGGGGGAAAAGAAAAAGAAATATTCACTCAAGAGGAGATGATTAAAGAGTTTAATCTGAAACGCGTCCAAAAAGGCGGAGCGGTTTTTGATGTAGATAAACTTAATTGGCTCAATAACCAATATATTAAGACGATGGCCAACATCGAATTAGCCCAAAAACTAGACCTAAAACAGGACGAATTTAATCTGAAAGTAATCGCCCTCGTAAAAGAGCGCTTGGTTAAGTTGAGCGACTTTAAGGAATTAACCCACTTTTTTTACCAACTACCGGATTACCCGGAAAAAATGCTAGTCTGGAAAAATAACACCAAAGAAAATGCTCTCAAGCAGTTGCAAACGCTCTACGAGCTAGGAAATAATATTAATGAAGAAAATGTTAAGCCGCTAGCCGATCAGGAAGGTAGGGGAGAGGTGCTGTGGCCATTACGCGTCGCTCTTTCCGGACAAGAAAAATCACCTGGACCATATGAAATCATGGAAGTTCTTGGAAAGGAGGAGGTGTTAAGAAGAGTAGAGATCGCGATAGAGAAATTACAATAATTGTTAAATTGCTTTATTGCTAAATTGTTGTCTAGCAATATAACAATGTAACAATATAACAATGAACAAGAATAGTATTTTATTCATATTTTTGTTGGTTAGCATCGGTACATTTTTTTCCGTGCCAGTTTCTGCAAATAATTTAAAGGAAGAAATTGATAATAAAACTCAAGAACTCCGGGAAATTCATAGCCAAATAGAAGAAACGCAAAAAAATCTTTTTGAAACCGAGCAAAAAAGCACCGATATTAATCAAGAAATAAAACGCGGTAATTATCTTATTAACCAATTGGATTTAACCATAAAATCTCACAGCATCACCATTGATAAGCTGGGGCTTGAAATAAACGATCTTGAAAATAACATTCTTAGTAGCGAAGAAGCGATTGCGCTTAAAAGCGAAGCGATTAATAAAGTTCTTAGAGAGTTGCAAATCAAAGACAACGAGGGGCTGGTGGTTATGTTACTCAAGGGGCAAAGCTTAGCGGAAAGTTTGGCGGAAATCCAGAACTTAACCGAGATAAAAACAGCCCTTACTAATGATGTCAGCGATTTATTAGCTCTTAAAGAAACTAAAACCGGCCAATTAAGTAATGTAGCCGTTAAGAAAAAGGGGATAGAACAAGAATACCAAACTTCCAAAGTTAGCAAATCCCTCGCAGAAGAACAAAAAATTCAAAATAAAGAATTACTAGCGCTGACTTCTGCTCAACAAGAAGAGTATGAAAAAAAGATAGACGCCTTAGCCGCCAGACAAGCTGAAATCGCCAAAGAAATAGAAGATTTAGAAGCAGAGTTAAGAAAACAAATCAACCCCGATCTTATTCCGGAGGAGCGCCCGGGTGTTATAGGATGGCCCATTGAGCAGGGATATAAATACATAACCCAAAGTTATGGCGCTACCGCTTTTGCCCGCTATGCCTACAAAGGCAAGTGGCACAACGGCATTGATATTGGCCGGTCGCTAGGCACGCCTGTTTTATCAGCGGGAGAGGGGATAGTGGTCAATGTCGGCGATCAAGACCAATATTGTCGCTGGGGCGCCTACGGCAAATACATCGTCATCCGCCACGACAACAACCTAGTTACCCTCTATGCTCATCTTTCGCGACAGGCAGTAACACCGGGAGATAAAGTAAGTAGAGGTGATGTTATCGGCTACATCGGCACCACTGGTTACTCAACCGGCCCCCACCTGCATTTTACCGTTTATGACGGCAACACGTTCAAAATGAATTCCAGCGTTTTTTGCGGACCAATGCCGACTGGTGGTGACATTAATCCAATAAACTATCTATAAATATGTCAACGTACGAGGTTGTGGGACAAATAGCGGAAGTATTGGTTAAGATGAGCGCATTGGGAAAAGAGGCCCTAGAGCCGCTTACAGAGCTTTTTATCATTGTACTTAACATATTGATCGGGACACTGCAGTTCATTATCCATATACTGTCGTGAAAACATTCTTGTGCGACAGGTATGATTGCAAAAGCTATCCCTCTCCCCTATACTGATATAAATGTACTATCACAACGCGGAACAATTCAAAGAATTATGCGGCTATACTATTGACGGCGCTTGGTATCCCCGTGTCACTAAGATTGTTGACATTAAATCCAAACCCGCTCTTTACAAGTACTACGCGGGACTTGATAGTTTTCAGGCCGGCGAAGAAATTAAGGAAAAGTCAGCCAGCGAGGGCACACTTATTCACGAAACCCTCCAGGACATTATGATAGGTAACTCCCCTACTATAGATCCTCACATAAAACCATCAATTGAAGAAGCTGTCAAGTTTATCGAACAGCGTAACATCCAAGTCGATCCCGAGTTTATAGAAAAGCGGGTTCACAGCCCTCGTTATCGCTTTGCCGGAACTATTGATTCTCTAGCTTTGATTGATGGCAAATTCGGAGTTTTGGACATCAAAACCTCTCAAGCTATCTATCGTGATTATTCCCTACAAACATCGGCCTATATGGACGCTCTCAAGGACCAGTTCAGCGGCCTACAGACCCGTTGGATTTTACGCGTTGATCAACATCAAACCTGCCTCAAATGCCAATCAATTCTCCGTTCCAAGGGCGGCCGAGAAAAAATCCGAAAACCATATCCCCCGCCCTCGGGATGGAAAAGCTGTCCCGAAAACCAACATCAGTGGTCAGAATTGACCGGCGTAGTGGAGTTAAAAGAGTTCCCCTACTGGAAAGAGGACTTTTCCGCCTTCCTCGCCGCCAAAACGTTATGGGAATGGGAAAATGTTTTCTGGCTCAAAAAAATTGGTTATATTTGAACTAGATCCCGTGTCAAGCACGGGATAAAAAAGCCGTTTATGGCTTTTTTAGTTTTCCACACCTTGTTTTTCACTAATATGTTACTATTAAGATGATGAAAAAAACCAAACGCCTTAGTGTGGCAATTATCGTCGCTTTATTATTTTTGGTTCTTTTGGTGGTTATTGTTTTAGCTGAAAAAGGAATCATTCCAACTATCCCCTATTTCATTGAAGCCGCCCCGTCAACGCACGGTGAGATAGATATAGTTTGTTATAATTACAAATTCAAAAAAGAAATAGGTTATAAAAGAGCGATGGTCACTCCATTAGATACCGATCGTGATACTCTACTAGACACTTTTGTGGTTGACGCCACTCTCGATGGCGTTATTAATGAGAAGGGAGATTTCTCCATTTATGTTGGTAATTTTAAGCCAGAAGAAGTTTCCTTTGGTAAAATATTTATTCCTCTGTCAGGAGTTATGAGTAGTAAAAGCACCACGATGGTCACTACTATAGTAGAAATAATGCTGTATCAACTCAATTCCTACAAAACCAGAATTAATCAAAAATTAAATGAGTTGTTAAATATACCGCGCAAGGACTCGATTGCCGCCAAAGTGCTTGAAGTAGAAATAAACAAACTAATTGCCGAGGAGAAAAAAGTAATCGAGGACTTTAATAAACTTCCCTACATCCTTGGCCTCAAAGACCCGGCTATTAGCTGTTACTATCTCAATCTACGAGAACTAGAGTACAAACAATAAGAACTTGATGCTTTATATATAATAAGGCATACTTTCCCCATATGCTTACTTCTAACTTAAAAAACAACATTCTCGTTGTCTCGTTTGCGATTTTATTAATAACAACAATCGCTCTCTGGAAACAAAACTCTTCTCTTAAACAACAAATAGCCGATCTGCCGCAAAACAAAGAAACATTGGCGGTTGAAAACCTTAACTCCGAGGAAGAATTACAACTACTCCAAGATCAACTTAAGCAATTATTAGAGTTAAAAAACCAATTAGAAGAATAATAATAATTGTTCACCCGTGCCGGAAAAACATCACATCACCGTCCTGTACCAAATAATCTCTTCCCTCTAATCTAACTAATCCCTTGCTCTTGGCGGCTGTCCAGCCGCCAATTTTAATTAATATTTCCCAATTTATCACCTCGGCCTTAATAAACTTTTCCTTAAAATCATTATGAATAACTCCAGCGGCATCAGGCGCTTTAGTATCTTTAGCAACCGTCCATGCCCGCGTCTCCTCATCGCCGGTCGTGAGAAAACTTATCAAATCTAAGGTTTGGTAAGATTGTTTTATGAGTTGGAAAAGAGTAGCTGGATCAGCTACGGCTAAATCGGTGACTAAACAAACGCCACCCAAATCAACCTCACTGGTTTTGCCATTGAGTAAGTGAATTCGTTTTTTTGCGGTTAATAACTGCAAATTTTTAACCGCCGGCTCGCTACTTAACTCAACGAGTCCTTCATTGCGATTAAGTTTCTCCCGCGCTTTTTCCAAAATTTCCCGATCTTTAATAGCTCCTTTATCCCCGCTTTTTACCTCTTTTTCTAATCCTCGCAATCGTTTTTCTACCGTCTCCAAATCTTTTAAAGCCAACTCGGTATTGATTATCTCCAAATCGCGCAAAGGATCCACCGAACCTTCTATGTGAACAACATTTTCATCGCTAAATCCTCTCAAGACCATCAATATTACATTTACCTCGCGAATATAAGATAAGAACTGATTACCCAACCCTTCGCCCTTATTAGCCCCTCGCACCAATCCCGCTATATCATAAAACTCCACCACCGCTGGGGTCTTCTTTTTACTGCTTGATAGTTTAGTTAATTGATCAAGGCGTTCATCGGGAACAGGTACCACTCCCACATTTGGGTCAATGGTACAAAAAGGGTAATTAGCGGCATCTACCTGCTGCTTGGTTAATAAATTAAACAATGTCGATTTCCCCACATTAGGTAACCCGACGATACCGATACTAAGTTTCATGAAAACATTAAAGCATAAAAACGTTAAAACGGGAACTTTAGCGTGTCATTCCCGCGAAAGCGGGAATCTAGTTCCCCATCCCCGACTATTGACTTCTCTTGGTGATTTGCTATGATAAAAATACAAATGGCTTCGGCCCTCCTCCGCAAGGAGGTAACAAGTTAATTCAAATAGCGTCAAGTAGACGAATCTGCGACTTTAACAAAGAAGAGGAGACAAGGCAATGGCAACGGCAACGGCACACGCAATCTTCAAGGAAGAAGGAGAATATTCAGATCACTTAAAGGAACTCCTGGCTGTCGCCTTAAACCGCGAAGCCGCAACAGCGGAAGTAGAAAAACAAGTCAAAGAGTTCGTGGAGAAGCAGAGGTCTCATACTTCCCACTCCACTCCAATCAAGGTTCTCGGCAATGCCTCATATCTCATGGTGCGAATCGGAAAGACGGGATGGGGACCCCGTGATGTGAAGTTTTACGCCAAAGAAGTACCGCTCGCCAATCCGGTGTAAGCTCTCCCACGCTCCTTCCTATTATCCAACCCATAACAACGACTGCCCAAAAAGAAGACTTCCTTCGGGCGGTCTTTTTTATACCAAACTCTTCAATTTGATATTATCTAGTCTAATTCTAAAAGAAAACGGCACTAATCCTTCTTCGCCAAGGCTTCGTAGGACAGGCTCAACACTTTCCAAATGTCGTATTGTGTCCCCACTATCCCTATACTAAGTTTCATGAAAACATTAAAGCATAAAAACGTTAAAGGGTAAATTTACTTATAGTAAATCCTATTTTCTACTCTCAAATCAACATATTGAACTTTTCGCAAATCTACTCCTCCCTTGTCCCGCAACTGCTTGAGGGCTATTAAGTTGCCTTTCGGATTAAATCGATAACTAAAGAATAAATCTGAACCAAAAGCCGTCGTCGTCCTTAATTCCTGGCGTTCGCGGTCAATGGTTAAATTATGAATCGCCATCTCTCCCACTAGCCAAGAATTAATAATCTCCATAAAATTACTCCACGGCTTCTGGCTTAAAATAGTTTGTCCCAGCTCAATGTTTAAATCACCTTGACGGTCATCTATGGCCACTATCAATCCGCCATCCGGCCGCGGCGCCACATCAAAAACCACCCCTTCCTCATCAAACCAAAAACAAGCATTGCTAGCACACCAAATGCCGATCGGCTCTCTTTCTTGAACAATAACCTCTATCGATTGCTTAAAGAAATTTTTACTAATCTCAACGCTCGCCAACAAGGGCCAATCATCAAAAATCAACTCGCCGCTTGGCCAAAGCCACAAGTTATTAGTTGGGCCAGTTTCTTGCTTCAACCTTTCTAAAACATCTTCTTCCGCCACCGTCTTCACTCCCTCAATGTTAAACGCTCTAATTTCCCAAAAACCGGAAAAAAACAGCCACCAAATCAGCGCGCCAACCACCACTATAACCAAAACCAACCAAGCATAAATCTTGATTTTTTGCCTCAATCTCCGCCTCCTAGTGTGTTTTTCCGGCAAATATACATCCATCTAGGTTTATTATAAACGAATCTGAAAACAACCCCAACTTTAGTTTGCTCGGAGAAGATGGATTGGGGTTGTTTTTTGCTCATGAATTTATTCATGAGTTAATTCAGTAGCACAAAAACTTGACAATATCCAATTTTTTTGCTATAATACCGACAGAACGTAAACGATCCAGAAACCTCAAAAAGGAAGTGGGAAGGAAGGGAAAAATGAACAATTGTCTTTTGATTTTGACAGGGATCCTCTGTGGAATCATCTGTGGAATCGGCGGTATGGCGTTGAATGCCACATTTGACACAAAGGGTCTGGGTGTGGGCGTAGCACTACTGACCTACGCCGTATCAGGATCGCTACTAACAATCGCCGATGCCATCAAGGACAACAAAAGCTAAACGCCGAATCACCGGCCATCAACCGGGTGCAATCCTGCACCCGGTTTTTCTTTTTTTTAAAAGTCACCGACATCAACTCATTTATTAGAAAATAAGAATGCAACGAGTGACAGCGGACATAGTCCGAAGGAATGTCTCGGAGGCGAATTTGCTTGGTCCCGAGCTTGCGAGGGAAATTCGCCGAGAGCCAAGCGGCCGATTTTCGCTGGAAAAATCGGACCGCGGTTCCTGAGGATTATGTCCGCTGACAACGCTCGTTGTATTTTCTATTTCACAATCCTCTTAATAAGTGGATTGATGCCGGTGACGACCTCGTAGTTGATGGTCCCCATCCTACGCGCCACATCCTCGGCGCTGATGCGCCCGTCTCCCTGTCGGCCAATAATCGTTACTCGATCGCCGTATTGGCAAGCAATATTACTAACATCTACCACTATCATATCCATTGATACCCGTCCCAAAACTCGCGCGCGCTGATTATTGATCAACACCTCACCGACGCCATTGGATAAACTTCGCGGTAAGCCGTGCCAATAACCAATCGGCAAGATGGCAATCTTGCCGTCTTTCGCCATTCTCTCGGTTAAATCATAGCCGATATAATCCCCCACCTTCACTTCCTTAACCTCGCTAACTATTGTATGCCATGATAATACTGGCTCTAAAACACCATCACGCTGTATCTCTAACTCCTTAGACGGCCACATCCCATATAAGCCAATCCCTAACCGCACCGCATCTAAATGATATTTATTACTAATCAATGTTCCACCGGTAGCCGCCACGTGCTTAATTAAATTATTGAATCCGGCACCCTCCAACACCTTAACCCCCCGCAAAAACTCCTCAAACTGCCTTTCGGTATAGGTAGGATAATTAACATCTTTCGCCGACGCAAAATGTGTACACAATCCTTTTAGCTGGTTTCGAAATTCGAAATTCGAAATTCGAAATTCCTGAATGACTCGTTCCAAGTCATTCAGATAAAATCCCTGACGGTGCATTCCCGTATCTAATTTTAGATGAAACAAGATTCTTCCCCCGATTCCTAGACCGGGGTCAGAATGACTATTTAGGACTGCATTAAGGGCGTCAAAATTAGAAACTGTAATCGTAATGTTATTCTCCGCCGCTTTTAACAATAAATGCGGCAGTGTCGAACCTAATACCAGAATCGGCTTATTAATCCCTTCACGCCGCAGAGCTAATCCTTCCATTACGCTGTCCACACAAAAACCATCAACTTCATTGGCTACTAATTTGGAAAAATCTATCAACCCATGGCCATAAGCATTAGATTTTACCACAGCAAATAATTGGCAATTATCGCCTAAACGAGACCTAAAAAACCGCAGATTATTTTTAACTGCGTCGGAATCAATTTCCACCCATACTTTATATTTATTATCCATAAAAAATGAGGCAGCCCACTAACTGCCCTTTAATATAACAGAAAAATACAGAACAAAGAAATGTATCCACATTCCAATCACAAATACCTTAATAATACAAAGGACAAAATAAGCCCACCAAAACCATTTAAACCAATACTTTACGCTTATGCTTTTATAAATGATCAAAAAGCAAATACTGAAATAAATCGGCATCACAACAAAAAGAGTTATCGCTGGCCCCAACCAATCAATAAGCTGGCTAATCCAGGGATTCAATTCGGCCTCTCTGCAAAATTTCAAACCGCAATAGGTTAATAAAATATCTAAAACAGTGGTCGCAATCAAACACCAGAAAAGGATTTTCTTCATCACAAACCTCCTTTTTTCTAATTTACATTATAATTAAACTATGATTTAATGCAAACAAGTTCTTTTAAAATCCAGGAGAAAATAATGAAAAAAAGATTGCTGATCGCGAGCATGTTACTGTTATCTATGTTATTTTTTCTCTTGTTCCATCCTTCGTTTTCATTGATAAAATACAAATCCATCGCCGATTATTGGCAAATAATCAGTGATTTTGAATCGGTAACAACGATGATTATCTACAGCGTAGAATACCGTGGCCTTAAAGGCGCTTTGCTCCACTATTGCCAATCCGGTTACGTTGAAGAAATGCTCTATCGCGGGCCAATATTATTGTTTGCGATTATCATTGCCGCCCAAAGTATGTGGGAAAAAACATTAGTGTGGCCGCTGGCCCTGTTTACTAATTATCTATGGGTTAACTGGGCGCACCCTCATTATGCGCCACTTTTCTTGGCGTTTATATTCGCCGGTGGATTGGTAAACAGCGCTTTTATTATCCACAGCAAAAACAAAGCGCTGGGTATGATAGCCGCTATCATCCTCCACGCTTCATTCAATTTAATCTTTGTCAGCGGAGTTTATTATTTCTATATGACATAGCCAAACCGCCAAGTCCGACTCGGCGGTTTTTTTGTCATTTGATTTCTGTCACTCCAAACATATATTTCTGCAATACTCGCGGCACTTTCACCGTTCCCTTGGCGGTCTGATAATTTTCTATAATAGCGATAATCGTCCTTCCTACAGCCAACCCCGTTGCGTTGAGCATATGCGTAAATCTCAACTGGTTTTTTTCATCACGGTAACGGGCGTTGATGCCCCTCGCTTGAAAATCGGTAGTGTTTGAGGCCGAACCCATCTCCCGATACACCCCATGGCTAGGTAGCCACGCCTCAATATCAAATTGGTGATAATCCCCCCAAGTCATATCACCGGTAGCAATTTCCACTATGCGATAAGGTAGTTTCAATCCCTTCATTAACTTTTCTTGCATCGCCACCAACCCCTTTAACTCTTTCTCTGAATTTTCGGAACGGCAAAAAATAAATTGTTCAATTTTATCAAATTGATGCACTCGTAAAATTCCCTTAGTATCTTTCCCATAGGAACCCGCCTCCCGGCGAAAACTCGTTGAGAAACCGGCATATTTTCTGGGCAAATCTCTTAAATTAAAAATATGGTCTTTACCTAATAAACCCAACGTATGTTCAGCGCTACCGATAAGGTAGAGATTATCCTTTTCTAAATGGAAAGCCTCCTCATCATCAACGAACTTTCCCTTACCCATCGCCCGCATCATCTCCGGCTTAATCATCGCTGGAGGAAAAACCGGCTCAAACCCCTCCTTAACAAGCTGTTCAAAAGCATACTGAATCAGTCCTAACTCTAAAAGCGCCGCGCCACCCTTCAAATAACTAAAACGACTACCAGCCGCTTCGGCCGCATGTTTAACGTCAATAATATCTAATTGCTCCCCAAGCGTAAGATGGTCCTGCGCCTTAAATTTAAAATTAGGTTTTTTGCCCCCGCTACGGACAACCACCGCCGCATCCTCTCCGCCCACCGGCGCGTCTTCGGCGGGAATATTAGGAATATCCCCTAATAATTTATTCCGTTCATTTTCTGCTTTTTTGAGCTTTTCCTCCAAAATAACCAGTTTTTTCTTGAGCTTTTTTGCTTCACTAATTTTTCTCTCTTTACTTAATTTTTTCTGTTTTGATCTCAACTCATCCACCCCCATCGTCAACTTTCGCCATTCTTCATCCAATTTCAAAAACCGATCCGCCACATTAGGATCTAATCCCCTATTCTTCAGCCCCTTTTTTACTTTTTCAGGATTTTCCCTGATGAATTTTACGTCTAGCATATTTCTAATTATATGCTCTTGACTAATCATGAGCAATGGGGTTGACAAAATATGTATTTTCTGCTATAATGCCAGTAGAACATAAACAACCGCAACTTTCTGGTTTTTGAAAAGGAGAAGTGAGATGAGATACTGTCTCGAGTACATCGGAAAAGACGCGTTGGAGATTCATGTCAACAAGCGGGTACGAGGTCACCGAGTGGAAGCGGAGGTGCGGAACAATCCTCTTATTGAGGAGGATCCACCTTCCCCCGGCTGTATAATCATCGCCGACGCCCTACTGAGCGTTGACGGCGTTGCTACAGTCAGCCTCGATTCCTACAGCGTCACCATTTGCAAGGGAAAGGCCTTTCATTGGGATGAGCTAGTACTAGCTCTTCTCAGCGCGCTCCTCTTCCATCTCGCTGACAACGACGACGAATCGTTGGAGGAATTCGCTCCTCCCGAAAGGCGCGACGTGGATCTGGAAGAATTCTGCTTCGTCGGTCACACTCGCGCAAAATGACACAAGAAAAAAATGTAGAGCCCTCACTTAACCAATTTGGTTAAGTGAGGGCTCCCGATCCGCCGATAATGATCGGCGCTGATGAGTTCTATTAGGACGAAATCGGATTTCACAATTTAACCAAAAACCCGCTTCGGCGGGTTTTTGGTTACACTTTTTATTTTTATTAATGGCGGTTATTTTTAAGATTCTTCACCTACGGCTCAGAATGACGAAAATAAAAAACGGGTGGCGCTGGATTGTTTCGAAAAGTGTATCGGAAGCCGCTCGAGCTTGGTATTTCGCGAAGCCGAGTCAGACTCGGCGAAGCGAAATTCGAGCGGCTGAGATCAAGGACGGCTCGCCGCTGGAGCGAGCCGAGCCGTCTTTCTCGAAACAATACCAGCGACAGGACCTGTTTTTTATTTGCGTTTCATTAGGGGAAAAATAACCGCCTCCCGCACTGGCTTGTCCATCAAAACCGCAAATAATCGCTCCGAAAGCCCGAATCCCGCCGCCGGTGGCATACCATACTCTAAAGCCATTAAAAACTCTTCATCGAGCATCTGCGCCTCCTTATTGCCCGCTCTACGCAACTTCATCTGCTCCTCAAAACGCCGCCGCTGGTCAACTGGATCATTAAGTTCGGAAAAACCCTTGCCCAGCTCGGTGCCACAAGCAATGACTTGCATCCGTTCCACTCGGCCATCATCGCTAGGTAATCTCTTAGCCAACGGCTCCACATCAACCGGCGGATTAATCAAAAAGCACGGTTGAATCAGATGTTGGCGCACTAATTTTTTATACAACAAGTCAATCAACTTCCCTCGGCCGTAAGCCTTCAAAACTTTAATTCCTTCCGCTTGCGCCCTCTTTTTCAAATCGACTATCGTCGCCTTTTTCAAATCCAACCCCACATATTTTTTAAATAACTGATAATAATCATTTCGCGGCCATTTACCGCCCCAATTAATTACCTTACCTTGGCACTTGGTCTTCAAGCCGCCAACAGTTCCTTTAATCACCTCCTTATACATCTTCTCCACAAATTTCATTAATTCCTCATAATCCTGATAAGCCCAATAAAACTCGCATTGGGTGTAATCCTGTAAATGCTCAGCGTCTATTCCTTCGTTGCGAAACACCCGCCCAATTTCAAACGCTTTTTCAAATCCGCCAACCAATAATTTTTTCAAAGGCAGTTCCAAAGAAATTCGTAGATAAAAATCGGAATCAAGAGCATTGTGATGAGTGGTAAAGGGTTCGGCATCGGCGCCGCCGGGAATCGCCTCCAAAACCGGCGTCTCCACCTCAATAAATTCATTGGTCTTCAAATAACCACGAACCGCCTCCCAAAACTTATTTTTCTTAATAAACATCTCTCTCACCTCCGGCCGTAGCAGTAAATCAAGATAACGCTGACGCAACCTCATCTCCACATCTTCAAGGCCATACCACTGATCAGGCAAGGGCCGAATACTCTTTACCAAAAGTTTAATATTTTTCACCTCCAAGCTCCGCTCTCCTCTTTTTGTCTTAAAGACCGCCCCACCACACTCAACAAAATCTCCGATATCCAAATTATCCCGATAACTCATGAAGTCCAACTTCGTCAGATTGTCTTTTTTTAAAACAAGCTGTATCTTTCCTGACCAATCCTGCAAATCAATGAAAACAACACCGCCCTGCCCCCGCAAGCCAATTATTCTGCCAGCTAAAAATATTTTTTTCTTGCTCCGTTGAAGCTTATTAAAATCAGCCAAAACCTCTCCAATTAAATGAGTTCTTTTGGTTTTAGCGGGATAAGGTTCTATTCCAGATTTCCTGAAATTCTCTAATTTTCTTAAACGCTCTCTTATAATATCTTGTAACATTATTTCACTGAAATAATTTTATATTTGACGCTTCCCGCTGGTATTTCAACATCAACCTCATCACCAGCTTTCTTCTCTAAAACAGCCCTCCCTAAAGGCGATTCGTTAGAGATAAAACCCTTTTCGGGCTGCGCTTCATTAGAACCAACAATAGTCAACTCCATCTCTTTATTATTACCTTTCTTAACCACCACAGTGGAGCCGACTTGCGCCGTTTTACTACTACTTTTTTTGATAGTCAGGGCGCTCTTTATAATATCTTCCAACTCAAAAATCCTTTGCTCCACCTGACCCTGCTCTTCACGGGCTTCTAGATATTCCGAATTTTCCGAAAGATCACCCAATTCTTTGGCTCGCTTTAACCTGTCAGCAACTTCTATTCTTTTTTTAGTTTTCAGCTCGTTTAACTCCTCCTTCAACTGAATTAAACGCTCTGGTGTTAAATAGTGTTTATCCATCTTTTAATCTTAAGAGTTTGGCACAAAAGTTTCCAATAATCAACTAAGGGGGTCGCCATCTTGGAACGACAATCGTGTCGCCACGCTACGGGAATTTCTTTTATTTCATAACCAAGTTTTTGCGCCAACGCCAAGGTTTCAATATCCGACGCCCAGCCATTAACCTTACTTATTGGAAAAATTTCTTCAGCCGCTTTTCTAGAAAAACATCTAAAGCCACAATGGGGATCCCGCACGCCCTTTAACAACGACAAAACCCTGTACCAATAAGTTAATAATCTTTCTACCCATCGGCGTGAATAAGGCATATCTTTCTTAATCTCACTGCCAGACAAATACCTAGAACCAATTATAACCCGTTTTTGTTTTTGAAGATATGGCAATGCCTTTTCCAGCTCATTAATAGAAGTGGCATTGTCAGCATCCATGCATAATCGCCACTCGCCTTTTGCCTCCAACATTCCTCGCCGAATACCGCCACCCTTGCCCCGATTTACTTCGTTATCTATCAACCGCACCCCCCTAATCAGCGCCGCAAACTTCTTGACTATCTCTCGAGTGTTGTCACTGGAGCCATTATTAACCACGATAATTTCATAGCCATATTTTTGTTGGGAAAGATAGCGATCGACATCAATCAAGGTCAAAGGCAACCGCTCAGCTTCGTCGTAGGCCGGTATAATAACGGAGAGAAAAGGTTTCTTCAGCATACTCTAATATTATACCCTATTCAGTTAAAATTAATGGGCCACTTTTTGTAACAGCTACCGTATGCTCAAAATGCGCCGTTATGGAACCGTCTTTGGTGGCAACGCCGGCGGGTGTGTCCACAATATCCGGCTGGCCAACAGTAAGCATTGGCTCAATAGCAATCGTCATTCCCTCTTCCAATTTAACGCCTTTGCCCCGCTCTCCCCAATTAAATACCGTCGGGTCTTCGTGAAGCTTCTTGCCAATACCATGGCCAGTCAACACTTTAACCGGCCGCAAACCGTTTTTCTTTGCCGTATCTTCAATCATCCAACCAACATCGCCCAACGTTTTACCCACTCGACATTCTTTTATTACTAAATACAAAATCTTCCGCGTCCGATCAATCAGTCGTTGCGCTTCTTGAGAAACATCGCCGATGCCCACCGTTACCGCCATATCGGTATAAAAACCCCTATACGAAACTCCGCAATCCACCGTTAAAATATCGCCGGAACGCAATTTCCTCTCATTAGGCAAGCCATGAACCACCACCTCGTTTATTGAGGTACAGATCGCCGCCGGAAACGCCTTACCTCCCCATGGCGGCTGATAACCTAAAAAAGCGGGTTCGGCACCCGCGCTCTTAATCAACTTTCTTGCTAACTCATCCAAGTCCCGCAACACCACCCCTTCTTTCGCGCTTCGGGCAACCTCATTAACAACGTGGCTCAAAATTCTACCGCCTTCTTTCATTGTCTGTGTTTGTTTTTTAGTTTTAAGAGAAATCATAGAGATTTTCTTAATCTTTCCCAAACCTCTTCGATGCTTCCTTCTCCATCAATCCTCACCACTCGTTTGCTATATTTCTTAATAATAGGCATCACATCTCTATTAAAATTACGCAAGCGGTTTCTGATTGTCGCTGCGGTATCATCATTACGGCTTCGCGCCAACAGACGTCTCACCGCCTCTTTTTCGCTAATATCTAAATAGATAATAATCGGCAGTGGCCGACCAAGGTCCGCCATTAAATCGTCTAAAATCCTAATTTCCTCCAACCGTCTAGGTGTGCCATCAAAAATCACCACCTGGTCTTGATTAACCAACTTATCCTTGAGCTCATCAAACCACAAAAACACCGCCAGCCAATTGCGAAAAAAGTCGCCTCGTTCCAAGACGCCCCTTACCCATTTTCCCGCCAAAGATTTCTTTTTTGCCAACCGCCGTCCCAGCTCGCCGGTATAAATATAAAGCGCGTCCAAGCCTTTTTTCTCCAAAAATTCTTTTAATAAATGCGCCTGTGTTCCCTTCCCCGATCCTGATCGACCTAAAAAAACAAACGTCGTTCCTTTTAAATTATTCATTACCAATAATAATAACAAAAAAATAATTCGCCCGCCAATTAACAAATCAAATTGCCCACTTATTTAAATATTTATAATCTAGTTTTTTGAGAAGTTGTTCTTGTTCCATAATTCTTAACTTGAAGCGCTTTGGCAAAATTAAAAAATTCGCTAGCTAATTTAACCTTTTTTTCGGCAGACATTTTACGAAAAATATCATCCTGAATTTTTTCAGCGATATTAATTGCCATACAATGTAATCATAACAAAACCCGTGAGTATTTCAAGATAAAGCAATTATTGCTTGCAAAAAAAAAGATTGTTTTAGTATGTAATGGTTAGTTTAGTTCTTTTACAAGAAAGGGAAATAGTGAATTACAAAGAAAATCCCAAAACCAAGAATAGTGGCATTATTTGCGCCATTCCGCAAACCAGAACTTGTCCGACGAAATGTGATGATTGCTTTTTCCAATCAGGCCGATCTTATCTTGAACCATTAGATGATAATTTACCTAACATGCCCGATCCGACAGAGTGCGAATTTTGTGTAGTTCGAGTTAATGACGGCAATGATAGCAACAACCAGCCAGAGCTAGTAATGGAAAGCACTAAACAATATAGGTGGAGATTCTATAACACCTCCATGCCTAAAAATTTAGATGAGTTTGACGCACCAGTTGTTTTGACTGTTAATCCTGCCAAAATGACAGATGTCAAAGCACACTTAGTGGATCCAGCTCCGACAAACTTGATGTTTGTCAGAGTCCGAACTAATACTTGGAACCTGGATTTAGTAGATGAAGTAGTAAAACATTATTCGGAACGAGAAGTACCTATTATTCTGACATTTATGGCGTATTTCACTGGACAGATTCCCACAGGCCATGAAAATAATTACGTTCATCGTAAACGAACGCTCAATTCCTACAATGCTATTACTACTGCTGCCTGGGAAGAAATTATGGCTCGTTACAAATACAATAAGTGGGTCTACTCCTGTGGCAAAATTGAAGGCGAAAAAGGCACAAGCGCCTGCCGCCATTGCGGCAACTGCCTCCGCGAATACTTCGCTACAATGGCTCGTTTTTAATCCATCACCCCCTTAATCGGGGGTTTTTTATTTTGCTTGCATTAATTTATCTATTCCGTGCCTAAACTCACTATTGTTTGGATGATAAAAAACCGCCTTTTTTAGCGGTTAGAAGTTCCTTGCTCGAGTTTTTTTAGTTCAGTTTCCAACTCCTTGAAATTATTGCAGACAGCAGTTGCGAATTTATACATCACATCCCATCGGTCAGGTCTGTCCAACAGAATATAACCTTTCTTACCTAATCCAAGAGCCCATCCTAATTCCAAATGCCTGGATTTTCCGGCAGGCAACTGTAAAACCGCAATGTGGCAAAGTTCCAAGTGTTTTTTATCAAACTGGAAAACGTGATCGGCCGCTAATCCTTGCAAACCTTCTTTATACGAATGTCCGCGTTTTTTTTCATAATCTCGCCACTTGTCATCCGCCTCCGGACCGGCGGCATACCAATCATCAAAAACATCAAATCCTAACGCCCTAATCTCTTGAGCCAATTTTGGCACTTTCGGATTTCGCAAAGAGCCGATAAGATAAACTATTAACTTATCTCTCATCTTTTTCTCCTTGTCAAAGAACAAAACTTTAATTCAAAGTAACAAAAACCAATTAAAAATACCAGCTTGTAGAAAACCGCCAAATCCCTAGGACTTGGCGATTATTTATAAATATCTTTTCGGTTGCCTACTTTTATCAAATAGATTTCATTGATTGAAATGAAGCGAAAAATTACTCTGTAATCTCTGCCTAATCTGTAGGAATAATTATCAGATAATTTACCTGATAATAATTTAGTGTGTAAAGTTGAATGAAAAGGATTTTTTAATAAAATATCCAAACTTAATTTGAGTTTAGGTTTTAATTTACTATCTAAAACCTTAGCAGATTTCAGAAAGTTATTACTAAAAACCAGCTTATACATTAACTACTAATTTGTTTTAAAAAAGTTTTGGGGTTGTAAGTGTAAATATGCTTCTCTTTTGCGGCTTTCAAAATTCTTTTAACAAATTCCTCCCGATATTCACCTTCGGGGTCTTTTGCTTCTCTCAAAATAGGCAAAACAAACTCTTGCACAAGCTCCTGTTTGATCTCCCTTTTTATTTTCTCGTATGTTTGAGTGGTCATTTAATGAATGGTAACAAATAAATTGCTTGAATACAATAGTTTTTAACTTATCTAATAGGGCTCCGCATCGTGCTTTGCTCGTCGTAGCCCTTGCGAAGTTGGGAACAGTGTTACCTGTAGTGAGCCTGCAGAGCTCAGCTCAGCTGATGTCGAACTACCTGTGGTGAGTTTATCGAACCAGAACAAAAATTGAGCAATATGAGGGGTGTATTTATATTCCCGATTTATCTCACACGGTGGCGGATTTGGTTTATTGATTAACAAGCCGCCAAATCACTGGGACTTGGCAATCTAGATAGTTAGAGGCTGGGGGGTCCCAGAAGCTAGACCGTTTTTGTTTCTCCAAAAATCTGATACAATCACGCTAATGAAAAATTATGCCTTTATTGATAGTCAAAATTTAAACCTAAGCGTCCAAGATCTTGGTTAGCGTTTAGATTTTAAAAAATTTTTAGTTTATCTAAAAGATAAAAGTGATTTGAAAAAGAAAATTATCTATAGCCACAAAAAGAAAAAAACCCAGTAAGGACAAAACCTTAAAGGGCGTTCTTCGTGGTGATTATGTTTGAATTATATACAATCAACAGAAAAAGTCAATGCTTTGTTTGTGGATAAATCTCGGGTTCTAAACTTGTCCTATAGGGCTCCCGTCTTGGATTCATTCAGAACCGTGAATTGGCGTAAAGTTATTGAATACTCTTGACAATAATTTATGCATATGATACCATATTAGTCTTATGATTCTTGAGAAACGTGTGGGGCTCATGACTTACTAGTAATTACCGCACAGACCCAACGTAAAATATGAATACATCTTACCAGCCTAACAAAACTAGGCAATCTACTAGTGCGCGATATTCAACCAGAAATCCTCGCAGATCTTATGGCAGATTTGGTGCGCAAAATCGAGGTCGAAAACAGACTACTTTTGACGTCTCTCTTTATATTAATAAAAACCCTATTATCCAAGAGGAGGAGGCGCCATATGTAGCACAGCATACATTCGCTGACTTTTCTCTTTCAAGAGAACTTATTCGACATATTGAAAAATCTCCTTATACTACCCCTACCCCAATTCAAGATCAGATAATTCCTCATATTCTTGAGGGAAAAGATGTTGTTGGTCTTGCGAATACTGGTACTGGTAAAACGGCGGCTTTTCTTATACCTCTTATCAATAAGGTACTTAACAATCCAAAAGAATCTGTTATTATCCTTGCGCCAACACACGAGCTTGTTATTCAGATTGATCAAGAATTAAAAACGCTTACTCAGGGATTACGTATCTTTTCAGCAGTATGTGTTGGGGGTGTTGGTATCAACTCTCAATTGCGCGCGCTTAAAAGGCACAACCACTTTATTATTGGAACACCGGGTCGTACTAAGGACTTAATTAAACGTAGGGCAATTCTACCAAGTAGAATCCGTACAGCAGTTCTTGATGAGGCCGATCGGATGCTTGATATGGGATTCATCGGTGATATGCGTGAAATTCTTAGACTTCTTCCTAAGGAGCATCACACTCTATTTTTCTGCGCAACTATGTCTAATGAAATTGAGGGGCTTATACATCAGTTCCTTAACGATCCGGTAAAAATATCTGTTAAAAAACAAGATGTGGTCAAAAACATTTCTCAGGATATTGTGAGGATTGGTGGGAAAGATAAGGTAGATGTACTTGCCTCCTTACTTTTACAAAAAGAATTCTCAAAAGTTATTGTTTTTGGAAGAACTAAACGTAATGTTGAGGATCTTAATAAAAAACTTATTAGACGTGGAATTAAGTCGGTCTCAATTCATGGAAATAAATCTCATAGTCAGCGTCAGCAGGCGCTTAAACTCTTTAAGAATTCTCAGACGAAGATTCTTGTTGCAACAGACGTTGCGGCTCGTGGTATTCACGTTAATAATGTTTCGCACGTAATTAACTTTGATCTTCCTGCAACGCAGGATGATTATATTCATCGTATCGGTCGAACAGGTCGTGGTGAACATCAAGGGATGGCGCTTACGCTCGTAACTTAGCAGAATTTTTTATGGAAATAAGAAACATCGCGATAATTGCCCACGTTGACCATGGAAAGACAACTCTTACTGATGCCATTTTAGCACAGACTGGAGGGGGGAAAGAGGGCGTGTCTATGGACTCAAACGATCTTGAAAAAGAGCGTGGTATTACTATTTATTCTAAGAACACTAGTGTTTTTTATAAAAATACCAAGATTAATATCTTGGATACACCGGGTCATGCTGATTTTGGCTCTGAAGTAGAGCGAGTGCTTCGATCTATCGATTCAGTGCTTTTGGTGGTAGATGCCGCTGAAGGACCAATGCCTCAGACAAAGTTTGTGTTAAAAAAATCTCTTAAACTTGGGCTGAAACCTATTTTGATTTTAAATAAAATTGATAAACCTGCGGCTGATGTAAAGAAGTCTAAGGAGGCGGTCTACGAGCTTTTTATTGATCTTGGAGCTACGGATGAGCAGCTTGATTTTACAACTCTTTACGCAACTGGATCTGAAGGGACAGCAAAACGTAATATGGAAGATGAAGCAGTAGATCTTTCACCAATTCTTGATACAATTCTTGAAAAAGTTCCACCTGCTTCTGGAGATAATTTAAAAGAAAAACCACTTGCGGCTCAGGTGTTTAATTTAGGATACAACAACTTTCTTGGACGAATGGGTGTGGCGCGTATTTATGAAGGAACAATTAAAGACAAACAGAAGATTTTTGTTAAAGATGCAGATGGCGGCGAGTTCAAGGGAAAAATTACTAAACTCTTCACCTTTGAGGGACTTAATAGAAAAGAGGTGAATGAGGCAAGTGCCGGAGACATTGTTATGATTGCTGGTTTGCCCGAGATTTTTATAGGACAAACTTTGCTTCAGAATGAGGATGGGGAGGCGTTACCTGCTATTGCAGTTGATGAACCAACTGTATCTTTTTTCATGTTCGTAAATAATTCACCTTTTGCTGGACGTGTAGGAAAATATGTAACAGGGAGACAAATACGAGAACGTCTAAAAAAAGAACTAGAAATTAATGTTGGTTTAAATGTTGATTTTAAAGATGAAACGCGAATGAAGGTGTATGGAAGAGGAGAGCTTCATTTAGCGATACTTATAGAAAATATGAGGCGAGAGGGATTTGAGCTAGCGGTGTCACAGCCAGAAGTTATTTTTAAAGAAGAAAATGGAAAGAAACTTGAGCCATATGAAGAGGTTAATGTTTTGGTGCTAAAAGAATTCTCTGGTGTAGTAATTGAAAAAATTGGTAAGCGTCGGGGAGTAATGGTAAGTATTGGACAAGAGCATGGAGAGGTGAAGATTACCTTTGAGGTGCCTACAAGAGGTCTTTTGGGATACTATAACGAATTTATTATTGATACAAAGGGTAAGGGAATTTTAACTTCGGTTTTTAGCCACTTCGGAATTTATGCGGGGGAAATGAAAAAAACAGAGCTTGGATCAATGGTCTCTATGGCAACTGGCAAAGTTCTCGCCTTCTCGTTGGCAAATCTTCAGGATCGTGGAACATTATATATTTCACCAAATGTGGAAGTTTATGAAGGAATGGTTATTGGCAATACCTCAAAAGGTGAGGATATGGCAGTAAATCCAACTAAGGGAAAACATTTAACAAACATGCGCGCAGCGGGCTCTGATGAAAGTATAAGTCTTGCGCCGCCCATCGACCTTACTCTTGAAAAAGCGCTCGGTTTTATGCGAAAAGACGAGTTTTTGGAGGTAACTCCTAATACAGTTCGTTTGCGTAAGCAGTATTTGACTGCAAATGAACGTTCAAAAAATAAAAAATAGGTAGGGATCACAATCAAGTTCTAGACAAGTTCCGCAGACGAGTTTGATTCGTTGACTTGTCGACTCGACTAGACGAAGTTCGAACCTGTTTGATGAATGTTTGAGGCAATTTTATTGCAAAATAAGATAATTTGTTGTATTATGTGCGTAGTTTTGTTTTAGCAACTTGATTTAGAAGGAGGTAGAAACATGGATTCCCCAGTAATGAGGACTAACATTCTTTTTTTTGGCTTCCTATTAATATTAGTAGTACCAGAAATCCTCATATTTGGATTCGACCAAGAAGCATGCGATAACTGGACACGAATGCTCCCTGTTGCAATTTTTGCTCCGTTTTTTTGGAGCATGGCTATCTTCGCTTTGGGTGTAGGAATTTTCCTATTATACCAATCCTTTATGGACGAACAAATAGAGTTGTTACCTGTGTCTATTGCTCTTATTTGTCCTGGTGTTTTTATACCATGTTATTGGATAAAACGAATCATTATCGATGACTGTCCAGCTTTTGGAAATAACCCAGACAACATATATGCGGTAGCTGGATTGAATACGATGGCATTTGGAATAATTTGTTTTGCAGGCGGATTAATAATAGGACTTTTACTTTTGTGTTTTATATTAGGACTTCGTCGTTTTTTTTAAAATAAAATCACTAAAACCTCAAAAAACAAAAACTGCCAATAGTTGGTAGTTTTTTTTACCTTCTCTTTGTAATTTTTATCTTCCATTAAAACCATTGTAACTTTTGTTAAATAAAAAAGTCAAACTTCGCTTGGCGGAGTTAAATAATTTTGCAAATAAAAAAAGCCGCTTATTCAGCGGCACCAGCTTTCATGGAGGTAATTATTTGTTCGTATTTTCTTCGATTTTTATCCCAATTTATCACCTTGATTTTATCAGGAAATCTCTTCTTTAATTTTCCAAAATTTCTTTTGCTCCCCTAGAAGCCGGAAATATATCTAAATCATGAGCTACTTTAACTGGTGGCTGGTAATTGGGCATAAAAGGATAATATTTTTCAGGAATGTTCAAGTAACATTTAACACAATCATTTACCATAAAAATTAATTCGGATAAAGTATTACCCTGAGTATTACAACCCGCAAAGGTTTTAATAAATGCAACAAAACCACCATCTGCCGAACGAATGGTTTTTATTGATATTTTGGCGGGAAACTTTTCGCGTAATGCCAAAACCTTTTCTTTATCTTTTTTAGTTAAAGTTTTATTTGCCATATGCAGAAATAATAACAAAAAAATTTCCTAAATACAATAGTTCTGAATACGTCCTATTTGGCTCCCTCTACTGGACGCAATTCGAACTTAATGGTCAGCTTACCCGCTTCGCGGGCTAAAAATAAAATTATTTACAACTCTACCTCTTCAAATTTCTTAATTGTTTCCTTTCTTAATCTGGCCATTTCAAATCCCCTTTCAAGCTCCGCCTTTCTGTTTTCCTCCATTAGCAACATACTCTCTAACGCCTGAACAGAATACTTAATGTCTTCCGCAATTTCCTCCTTAAGATTATCACTCTCCGACATTTTTCTCTCCACCTTGATCTTTGACTCTAAATCTTTAATCTCCCTTTCTGACTCTTCAATTTCTTCCATGACCTTTTTAACTTCAGCTTCTACCTCACCGAAAAAACGTTGTTTAAAATCCGACATATTTTTATAAAGTAATTATTATATTATTGAGAAGAATAACAAAAAATCTATTTTAAAACAAGATTTTAAATCTGCTACTGAATTAGTTCGGTAGCTAGGAGAAGTAAAAAAACATTCCAACATTCTTGAGAATGTTAGAATGTTTTCATGAATTTTAGAAAGGATTCTCCGTAGGGAGAAAGCGAGTGAGTGACTTGCCGGCCGCGGTATTTTTTGTTTAATAAACCGGCTTGAACGAGCGATTTTGTGTGTTGAGAAATCGTTTTAAAGTTTGTTTCTAATTCGTTAGCAATATTCTCAACAGTCATCCCGTCTTTTTCTTTAACCGCAAACAAAATAGCAATCCGCCGATGATTAGCCGCGCCTTTGAAATAACGTTCCAATTGTTTTGGCGTTTTCATATCGCGTTACCATATCACACTTTCCACAACATTCCAACATTCTGCAGAATGTTGGAATGTTGTGGGAGTAAAAAGGGTATCTGACGGCGTTTTCCTAGAAAATGCTCCTGACCCTGTTTCCTGTTTCGTTATCATATCTTTTTACGGCTGGAAGATTTCTTCGGGCAGGAAACG
>JBDRBW010000026.1:0-33803 GCA_043822345.1 Patescibacteria group bacterium | reverse complement strand
TGAACTGGGGGTTTTATCAACAAAAACTCCAATCTGCGCCGCTCCCTGAAAATTGTTGCCGTTGTGACCCCGGAAGAGAATTGCTCCTAGTTGGTCGCCTAACTGGACAATCTGGGGAACGTCCTCGGTGCCACGGGCTTTATTCATTAATCGCCACACAGCATCGTCAATATTATTACTATAGACCGTCATACTCTCGGTAAACGACCGCCCATTACCTACTAAGCTCAACCGCTGTTGCGGATGTTCCGTACCCACGCCCAAACTGCCGCTATTGGCGTCTATATATATAGGAAGAGGAGAAAGATTGTTGCCGGCTGTTCCCGGACCACGTATCTCAAAATTAATTCCCGCCGCGACATTCGTCTTAAAAACCACCCCGCTCTCAAACTGAGATTTTCCAGAAACATGTAGCGCCGCCTGTGGATCGGCAGTGCCAACGCCAAGCTTGCCAGTTATATGAAGATCGCCTTTATCGCCGACATCAATGATTTGCAGTAGCGGCGTCTGGCCTTCGATGTTATCTTCATCTATTTGGTCTAGAAAAGAAAATACGCCGTTGGCGCCGCCGCCAAAATTGATACCGGTAATTGAAGGGTGGCTAAAACCAATATGTTCATTGCCGATTATTATCGATTCGGTGCCTACTTTTAACAGTCCATTGATCGTTAGAAGATTTTTAATCACTCCCTGGTCGATACTGACCGTCTTAAAGGCGGCGTTCCATTTTTTGCTATCATCATCGCCCGACATACCCAAGCTTGTCTCCGGCTCGGCGGGCAATATTATATTAATATTAGGGCCTAGCGTAGTAGAGTTAAAAGCGTTAACCACGTCCCCTTTTGGCGTTAAATCATCTATCTTTGACTGAAGCTCGTCAAAAACATCGCGACTAGTCACTATCGTTACCGGCTCAACTCCCACCGCATCCTCCAAAAAAATAGTGGTGATTAAAGGAAAGTTGTCATAGCCGTTTAGCGGCTGCCCATTTTCGTAAACCACCGAAAAACAAAAATTAGCCTCTCTGTTGGCGGCGGCCACCAGCGCGAAGTCCCATTTACCCAATTCGCCAGCGGGAACTTTAGCCACCTGATTGGTGAAGCCGGGCGCGCTATGATAGGTCTGTAAAACCACGCCGTTAATATCGGGGTCGAATATATTGGATTGAATTATCGCTCTATTAGGCGCTCGCTCGTTGTCTTGATAGAAACGAATATCACCAACATCGGCCTGAACATCGTAATAAAACTTACTAGGAATGCTACGGCAATTAGTTCCCGTGGTTTCGGCTATCTGGAGTTTAAATGGCCCGCTATTTTTCTGTAAATCAAAACCGCTGACTGCCAAAACCAAACGCAAGCGAAAAGCGCTACCAACCTGCGGCGCCTGCGCCGCCTGATCTTTGTCCGCTAATTGAATGCCAACGGCTGTAGAATCAATGTTGTCAAAAAATTGATAAGATGATTGGATAATCACCGGCTGATTTTCGGTAACTGATAGAAGTTGCGCCACGAATGAACGATAAAAACCGCTCAAACCAACATCGGCTAATGACTGCCCCGATAAAAACAAAAGAGAAAAAACAAAAACTGCCACGATAGCAAAAGCGATAAATATAGTACTAGGTATTTTATTACGCATATCTAATGCAAAACTGCCCCCTAGGGGTTCCTATATAAATAGTAGCATAACAAAAAATACACTGGTATGTGGATAAAATAAACGGCTCATAGGTATGAGCCGTTTATTTTATGTGCTTGCACTGCGTAGCTTTAGCGAAGAAGTGGACCTAAGCAGAATTGAACTGCTGTCTCCGCAATGCGAATGCGGCGTATTACCACTATACTATAGGCCCCGACTTGTAATAGTATACCTCACAAAAGGTGTGTTGAAAACCCCACAAAAGGAAATATGATTAATCTCATGACCCAATACTTAATGGAATCATTTTAATGAAAGAAAATAACAGCATTATAGGTGGTGAAGGTTCTTGTGGCGGAGTAATTATTGCGCCAATTAATTGCCGAGATGGCATTATGACCACTTGTTTAAGGTTATTTAATAAAAAAAACCAAAAGTAAAACAGGAGGACTAAAAGTTTTAATCGATAACAACTCTTTTGTGTTTTTTAGACAGTCCAAAACAGAGCCTGGTGTCTTTCGTATTATTGTGGAAGGTGATGGCAGTCAACAAAAAATCCAGGAGATCCTTCAACGCTCCACTGATTTGTTCACTAAATTTAATTCTTAAAATTCTCTGTCGGGCCACTGAGAATCAAACTCAGACTACGGATTCCCGAAACCCGCGTGCTATCACTACACCATGGCCCGTAGCAATTATTTGTCATCCCGCACCTGCCTACCGGATAGGCGGACTTGATGCGGGGGAAGAATCTAATAAAGATCCTTCGCGATGCTCAGGATGACAGCTACGCTAGATCCCGGATAGTCGCCTACGGCGACTTCCGGGATGACAACTCCGCTGTCATTTTACATAAAACTTCTGCTTAATCTCTGACTCTACTCCGCTTTCAAATTCCTCCTTGCGCTCCCGCGCTTTTTTAACCATCTCCCCCAATTTCTTTTCTGGTAATTCATTCAACTCTTTGATTCTCGACTCTAGATACTTTTTAACATTTTTAGCGGGGTCGTCAAGGACATCTTCTAATAAAACAGCTAAAATCTTGCCGACTTTTGGTTCTTGTCCCAACTTGGCAATTTTCATTACGTCGTCGCCCTTAACCTTGAGCATTTTAGCATTAATCGGATCTTTCTTAACTTTCTCAATCATAAATAACAGGTGGCGTAATTTGTAAGGAAACGCCTTAGGCACGCCAGAGCCGATACGGTCAGCTTCGCGCACCCTTAACACATCCTCAACATTCTCCGGACCGACTTTGCGTAAAAATCGCCGCACCCCCGCCTCGCTAACATCGCCTACATTATAATAGAAGAGGTGGCAGTGGACGAGGTGAGACGCTTTCTCGATGATTTCTTTGGAGAAGCGCAGACGATCTAATATTTTTAACGCCATCCGACCGCCGACGACCTCATGATTGTAAAAGGTGCTGTTATAGCCCTCGCCTCTCTTAGTGCGCGGCTTGCCAACATCGTGCAATAAGGAAGCCAACCGCACTATTAATGAATAATTTTTCCTAACGGAATAATCCAATGCCCGCAGATTGTGCTCAAAAACGGTGTAGATGTGATGTTTATTCTGACCAATGCCAATACCCTCTAATAATTCGGGGATGATAAATTTCATTAGGCCCAAGTCGGTGAGTAATTGAACGCCGTTAGCGGCGGCGCCTGCCATAATTAATTTAGTTAGTTCATCCCTAATTCTCTCTTTAGCAACCATCTCCAATAAACCAGCGTGTTTTTTGATGGCGGCGGCAGTTTTTTCTTCAATCTTAAACCCCAACTCAGCCGCCAGCCGCACTGCCCGCATCAACCGCAAGGCATCCTCGTTAAACCGCTCCTCCGGTTTACCCACGGTACGGATTATTTTCTCTTTCAAATCTTTTTGCCCATCGAACGGATCAACGACTACGTCATCCTGAGTGCCAACGAAGGATCTTGTGTTAGATTCTTCACTTCGCTTCGCTCGACTCAGAATGACAGACGAGGGAAGTGCCATCGCATTAACAGTAAAGTCCCTCCGCGCCAAATCCTCCTCAATCGTCTTGGCGAACTTAATTTCATCCGGATGCCGCTTGTCGGTATACTTCCCCTCTTTTCTGTATGTGGTTATTTCCACCACATCCCCCCCTTTTGTCATCCCGGACTTTGATCCGGGATCCACTACCTTCACCGCAACCGTTCCAAACTTATTTTCGTAAACGCTGTCAGGAAATATTTTTTGAATCTCCTCTGGCTTAGCGTTAGTAGCAATATCCCAATCCTTCGGCTCCCGCCCCAACAATAAATCACGCACACAGCCACCCACCAAAAATACTTCAAGGTTTTCCTTTTTAAGTTTATTTGCGATAATTTGTATTTCTTGTGGAATAAACATAATCCCTCCCCTGTATTATTGCCTTTTTTGCCAAAAAAAGCTATTATTTGACAATAATAAATCGTTATTGCGCCCGTAGTGAAATGGATATCACGCGACGCTTCGGACGTCGTATTCCGGGTTCGAATCCTGGCGGGCGCGCACTAGAAAATCTTATCCCGCTTTTTGGCGGAATTTAGATTTTCAGTGCCCTGCGTAGCTTTAGCGAAGTAGGGCTACTTATCCACAGGTTGACATATCGTGTTGATGTTAGAAAATTAAATTAAAGGCCGAGTGAATAAAAAAAATCTGTGCGGAAATGGCAAAGAAAAAAGCTAAGAAGAAAAAGAAATAATTCTTTTTGAAAACAGCTGGATGTAATATCGTATCCGGCTGTTTTTTTATCCACAGTTGTTATTTTTTATTTTAGTTTAGAATTAAGTTAGTCCTTTAAGATTCTTCGGTCACCTACGGCGATCTCAGAATGACACGGAGCGAGAGGAGGTGGAATAATGTACTTCAATATTGAGCAAGCCAGAATAGAGATTGATATGGGTTTAGACGGCCTATTGTTTATCGGCGGCGACGCTACTAATGAAGCGATGGCGCTTGGCGACTACTGTCAGGTTCCCCATCGAACAAGAAATATCCCATTTGTGGATTGCGATCTTTTTCATATCCACCATCGCCGGTTAGATCTTCAGAATGATTCAAAGGTAAAAATACAAATTTTCACCAACATTAGCCCGCTCGGTATTGTACTTCATTGCCCCGTCTGTGGCTGGCGCCAATTATTGCCCAGCCAACAGGTAAAAACTATCGGCGAATTAGCCAGCTTTCTGGAACCGGACGATCATTAAACCAAATCCCCGCCCACTGCAGGGATTTTTTTGTTTTCGTGTTTTCGTGTTTTTGTGCTACAATATGCAAGGCGTGGACTGCTTTTTTGCCCTCATAGCTCAACTGGCAGAGCAACGGACTCTTAATCCGCAGGTTCTAGGTTCGAATCCTAGTGGGGGCACCCTTCGATAAACTCAGGGCAGGTAATATGATAACTTTAGAAAACGAATTGGCTAAAATAAAAGGAATCGATCGGCGGTTTTTGGCGCGCCTACATCGGCTTAATATCAAGACCGTCAAGGACTTGCTCTGGCACTTCCCTTCCCGTTACGACGATTTTTCCCAGATTAAAAAAAATGGCGATCTTGAGGTGGGGCAAATAGCGACTGTTCAGGGGGAGGTAAAAGACATTCATTTGCGCCAGACATGGCGCAAACGAATGATGATTGTTGAAGCGATGATTGAAGATGATAGCGGTAGTATTAAAGCGGTCTGGTTTAACCAACCTTATATCGCTAAAATTCTCCGCCCCGGCTGTATTGCTAATTTTGCCGGCAAAGCCACCATCTCCCAAGACGACTTCTGCTTCTCCAACCCGGTTTACGAACTACCTAACTCCCAAAGCACTGGCCACACCGCCGGCCTTGTTCCTATTTATCCCGAGACCAAAGGATTAACTTCCCGGGGCATCCGCTATCTAATTCGGGCTATCCTCAAAAACCTGCCTCCACTCCCCGATTTTATACCCGAAGAAATTTTACAAAAACACGATCTGCCCGGAATAAACCAAGCGTTCCAGCAACTTCATTTTCCTCGATCATTAGAGAGCGCCAAACAAAGCAAGCAGAGGTTCGTTTTTGAAGATTTATTTTTATTACAGACCCACAATCTGATAACCCGCTCTCAATTAGCTAAGGAAAAAGCTAATGCTGTTTCTTTTTGTAAATTAGACCTGGGTGAAATAATTAATACCATCCCCTTTGAACTGACCCGGCCGCAAAAGCAAAGCGTTCAAGAAATTCTAAATGACATCGGCCAGTCGCGGCCGATGAACCGATTACTGCAAGGCGATGTTGGCTCGGGTAAAACTGTTGTAGCCGCCATCGCCGCTTTATTAACAGCCAGAAACGGCCATCAGGCCGTCTTCATGGCGCCCACCGAGGTCTTGGCTAAACAACATTATCAGACTATAGAGAAAATTTTTGCCCCCTTAGTGTCGGCGTGGGAATTAACCGTTGGTATTTTGACTGGCGGCGAGGCGCGTTGTTTTATGGGCGAGGAATTGGAAGTCAAAAAGAAGAAATCCGAGTTAGTTAAACAGATTAGCAAGGGTGAAATTAATATTATTATCGGCACTCACGCTGTTATTCAAAAAGATGTTGGTTTTAAAAATCTGGCGCTGGCCATCGTCGACGAACAACATCGTTTCGGTGTTAGACAACGAGCGGCGCTGGCCAACAAGACCCATTTTTTATCAATGAGCGCCACCCCCATCCCTCGCACTCTATCAATGACGCTCTTTGGCGATCTTGATCTGTCGTTGATTAACGAACTGCCGCAGGGCCGCCATCCGATTGTCACCAAAATCATTGCCCCCGCCAACCGCCGAAAGGCCTACGATTTCGTCCGAGAACAAATTCGGGCGGGACGGCAGGCGTTTGTCATCTGCCCCCGTATCGCCGCCCCCGAGAACGGGGGCGAGCCTCGCCCCGAAGGGGCGGGAAGCCTAAACTATCAACAAGAACTATGGAGCGGCGTTAAGGCGGTGGAAGAAGAGTATAAAAAACTGTCAACTAAGGTATTTAAAGATCTGAAAGTGGCGATGTTGCATGGCCGAATGAAGAGCCAAGAGAAAAATGAGATTATGAAAGATTTTTCCGACAATAAAACCAACATCTTGGTTTCCACTTCGGTAGTGGAGATTGGCGTGGATATTCCTAACGCCAGTATTATGCTAATCGAGGGCGCCGACCGTTTCGGCCTGGCCCAGCTCTACCAGTTTCGCGGCCGCGTTGGCCGAGATAAACACCAATCCTTCTGTTTACTCTTCACCGATTCCACTGCCACTTCAGTTCATCAACGATTAAAATCGCTGATAGAGGCAAAAAACGGATTTGAGCTGGCGGAGAAGGACTTACAGCTTCGCGGCCCCGGACAGTTTTTGGGCCAGAGCCAAACCGGCCTTCCTGATTTAGTAATGCAATCCCTCAATAATATGGAATTAATCAAAACCGCCCGCGCCGCCGCAGAAGATATTATTAAAAAAGACCCCGAGCTTAAATCACACGCTACTCTCCAAAACAAACTTTCCCAATTCCGCCAACAGATTCATTTGGAATAAGGGCTTAACCAACTATGTATTTAACAGACCGCTTCGATTACTAAGAAAACTAACTCGCTCCGAAGTAATTTTATTAAGAAAACGAAAAACTCGGCCAATTAAAGATTGGCGCTCAGACAGTTTGGTTTTCTAAAATAAAATTATTCTCCACTCGTTAGTTTCCTAAGTAACTGCGCTTCGCCTTAAGTCTGTGAAATACATAGTTGGCTTCGCTTTTTTCTTGGAAATTATAATTTAGCTTTTACATTTTTTCATAAAAGTGATATAATATGGTAGATTTAATTTATGGTCCCATCGTCTAACGGCTCGGACATCGCCCTTTCACGGCGAAAATAGGGGTTCGATTCCCCTTGGGACTACTCTTATTGTTTACTTAGACGAATAAAAAAAGGCCCCGAACATCGCGGGGCCTTGGAATGAGTGCGGAAAAAGAGAATTGTGTAAAATTGTTTGTTTGTGATTTTGGTCCAATTAACGGGCCTTCAGCCATTTGTTTTTCGACCTTTACCTTTATTTTACTTGGCTTGCCCAAATGAAATATTTTATTATTGCCGAAATCTTGTAAACAATCTATTTGCTCTCGCCTGAGCGAGAATCTCTTTTTCTGCCTCCGTGCTACGTTTAAGCATTACGTAGCCAAGCAAAAAAAGTATTGTATCAAGGTACTAATTTAATTATCGGTCATTTAAAACAAGTGTCAACTGTGGATAACCGACAATACTAAAATGTATTGTCGTCCCGGAATTTTGCATAGCAAAATATCCGGGATCTACTTTTTTTTATTAGCATGCTATACTACTTCTAATGAACAGACCAAGTTGGGATGAATATTTTATGGGATTAGCCGAGGAGATAGGCAAGCGGGGAACTTGTGATCGGGGCCGGAGCGGCGCCGTGATTGTGATTGACCGACAAATAGTTACTACCGGTTATGTTGGCTCTCCTCCCGGAGAACCACATTGCGACGAAGCCGGACACATGATGCATAAAACCATTGACGAAGCGGGCAATGAATCAATGCATTGCCTACGAACTATTCACGCGGAAGAAAATGCCATTCTTCAGGCGGCTAAGTTTGGCCGCTCTTTAGTTGGCGGCACGCTTTATTGTAAAATGACTCCCTGTTATCGCTGCGCCCGAATGTTGGTTAGCGTAGGCGTTAAAAGAGTGGTGGCTAAAAAAAGATATCATGCCGACCGATTGTCTTTGCAATTATTTTCCGCCGCTGGAGTTAAAGTAGAGATTTGGGAAAATAAATTAGAAGAATATCAAAATCAATAAAAAGCGGGTTAGCCCCGCTTCTTCTTTTGCTGTGCCATCTCAACGTGAAAACCCATTTTAGTTTTTTTTCTTCTCCTTCTTTTTTGCTGTTGTGGTTGGGAATCTTTTTTCTGTAACTCTTCAATTAATCCAGCAATGCCTCCGATAAATTTTTCGCAGGCCTCGCTATTTGTTTCTGGGTTAAATACAACGACCACGCTAACCTCATCAGCACTAAAGTCGACTTGATATTTTGGATCCACCGACGCCGGTTTTCTGGAGTTAGCCATATCCGTCTCCTTTGTCTGCTGATTATTTAATGCTTCACGAACTATAAAAAGTGTGTCATAAATTACTAACGGTTACAATATGAGAATGTTAGCCATAGAAACAAGTTGCGATGAGACGGCACTCGCACTCGCAGAGTGCGATGGCTCATCCGTCATCCTGAGTGATAACGAAGGATCTTTAAAAGATTCTTCGGCCCTGCCTCAGAATGACTCGGGATTTAAAATTCTGGCAGAAAAGGTGGCGTCGCAAATCAAAGTCCATCGCCCTTATGGCGGCGTAGTTCCTAATCTCGCTAAAAGAGAACACCTCAAAAACTTGCCAATACTATTAGCAAGTTTAAGTGACCAATTATCAGTGACCAGTGACCAGTTACATAACGTAGTTGATTTAATAGCAGTCACCGTGGGCCCAGGTTTGGAGCCGGCGCTCTGGACCGGCATTAATTTCGCCAACGATCTGGGAAAGGAATTGAATGTGCCGGTAGTGGGTATCAATCATCTAGAGGGGCATATATTCTCTAATTGGCTATCGCCTCTCCGTCATTCTGAGCGAACCCCGGACTCGATCCGGGGGAAGTCGAAGAATCTCAGTAATGAGATTTCTCGACACGAGTCAGACTCGGCTACGCAAGCTCGAAATAACGACGGGAAAATCGAATTCCCCGCAATTGTTTTGCTAGTGAGCGGTGGGCATACGATTTTGTTGAAAATGGATTCTATTAAAAAATGGAAAAAGTTGGGGGAGACGAGAGACGATGCCGTTGGCGAGGCCTTTGATAAAGTAGCTAAGATGCTCGGACTACCCTACCCCGGCGGACCGGAAATAGAAAAACTCGCTACCTCTTTTATAGGATGTCGTACATCGTATAAAAGAGAGTTGATAGATTTTCCTCGCCCGATGCTTCATTCTAAAAATTACGATTTCAGCTTCTCTGGATTGAAAACAGCGGTGCTGTATTATTTGCGTAATCATAATTTCTTGAAGTCCGACTTCTTAATATTGGGAAATCCGACTTCCTTAAGAAGTCGGATTTCGGATCGCCGAAGGCGATGTCCTGCTTTACAGGACTCGAAGTCGGACTTCATAGCGAACATTTGCGCCTCTTTCCAACAGGCCGCCATTGATGTCTTAGTTAAAAAAACAATGCGCGCCGTTGAAGAATTTGACGCTAAGTCAGTATTATTGTGTGGCGGAGTGGCCGCTAATAAAGCTCTACAAGAGGGTTTGGGGTTTGGGGTACAGGGTCTAGGGCGACAGTTTTTTGTACCGGAATTGAAATACAACACTGATAATGCAGTAATGATCGCCGCCGCGGCTTGCTTAGGAAATCATTATCCCACTGAAAAAGCTTTACCAAATTTGAGTTTGTGACAGAGACAAAACCCCATCTCTATGTTAAATTAGTATTTATGGAATTAGATAAGGCGTATAATCCTCAAGAAACTGAATCACGAATTTATAAACTCTGGGAAAAAACAGGGTGTTTCAATCCTGATAAGCTTAAAGGTAAAAAATCTTACGCCATTCATCTGCCGCCGCCGAACGTAACCGGCTCTCTTCATATGGGGCATGCGCTTAATGCTACTTTGAGCGATATTTTGATTCGTTACCACCGAATGAAAGGCGAGAAAACCGTCTGGTTTCCCGGCACTGACCACGCCGGCATCGCCACCCAGCGGGCGGTGGAAAAGCAATTAAGAAAAGAGGGTAAAAGCCGCTGGGATTTAGGCAGAGAAAAATTTATTGAACGCGTTTGGCAGTGGCGGAAAGAATACGGCGATATTATTATTGGCCAATTAAAAAAACTGGGCGCTTCTTGTGATTGGTCACGGCTACGTTTCACTATGGATGACGACTACGCCCAACAAGTCAAAGAAGTTTTCGTTCATTACTATAAGAAAGGATGGATTTACCGCGGCACTAAGGTAGTTAGCTGGTGTCCACGCTGCCAAACTTCGCTATCTGATTTGGAAATAGAGTATAGGGAAGAGAAATCTCGTCTCTGGTACATTCGTTATCCTATTAAGGAAATGGATTCCCGCCTTCGCGGGAATGACAAAAAGAGATATATTGTGGTGGCGACAACACGGCCGGAAACGATGCTAGGCGATACCGCTGTCGCCGTTAATCCAAAAGACAAACGTTACAAGGGCTTAATTGGCGGAACGGTGGTGTTACCTATTCAAAACAAAGAAATTCCCATTATTACCGACAAGGCGGTTGAGATGGATTTCGGCACCGGTGCAGTTAAGGTTACTCCCGCCCACGATTTACTAGACGCCGAAGTTGGCGAGCGGCACAAACTGGAAACAATTCAGGTAATTAATGAACGTGGCGAAATGACTAAAGAGGCCGGCGCGCTCTACGAGGGATTAAAAGCAAAAGAATGCCGCGAAAAAGTAGTGGTAAAGTTAGAGAAACTAAAATTGATTCAAAAGATTGAGGACTACACCCATAATTTAAGCATTTGCTACCGGTGCAATGCCGAGATTCAGCCAATTTTAAGCAAGCAGTGGTTTTTGAAGATGGACAAACTGGCCGAAAAGGCGCTGGAAGCGGTTAAGTCCGGTAAAACAAAAATAACACCAAAAAGATTTGAAAAAATTTACTTTGCTTGGATGAAAAATATTAGAGATTGGACGATTTCACGGCAAATCTGGTGGGGGCACAGATTACCTGTTTGGTTCTGCCAGAACCAAACAGGAGTGACCAGTGACCAGTTACCAGTGACCAATGATAAGAAAGGAGGGGGATTTATAGTGGCTTTGAAAAAGTCGACGAAATGCCAGTTTTGTAAGAAGTGCGAGATGAAGCAATCCGAAGATGTTTTGGATACTTGGTTTTCGTCGGCGCTTTGGCCATTTGCCGGTTTGTCAAAAAAGGACATTAAAGATTTTTATCCTTCCAACGTTTTAATAACCGCTCGCGATATTATCAATCTCTGGGTGGCGAGAATGATTTTTTCCGGCCTGGAATTGATGGGTAAAGCTCCTTTTCCCGAAACCCTTATCCACGCCACTATTTTAAACAAAGAGGGCAGACGAATGTCCAAGAGCTTGGGAACGGGCATTGATCCGGTAGAACTAATTGAAAAGTATGGCGCCGACGCCACCCGTTTTGGCATCATCTGGCAAACGATGGGCAACCAAGATATCCATTGGGACGAAACAGCAGTAGTTGCCGGCAAAAAATTTGCTAACAAGTTGTGGAATGTAACTCGCTACGTCATCCTGAACGTGAATGAAGGATCTTTAAAAGATTCTTCGTTGCCTCCCGCCGAAGGCGAGGCTCGCCCTGATGGGCGGCAGAATGACAATGACAAACTAATCCTCAAAAAACTTAATCAAACCAAAAAATCGGTGGAAAAACATATCGCCAAATACGAGTTTGGCCAAGCTTTGCATCAAATTTATGATTTCGTCTGGCATGATTTTGCCGATAAATATATTGAGCAAAGCAAGCAACAAAAAAACGAGGAGGTGCTCGCCTATTGTTTATGGAGTATAATTAAGATGACGCATCCCTTTATGCCATTCGTCACTGAAGAAATTTGTCAGAAAATAACTAATAAGAAGGGGCTGTTGATAGTAGAAAAATGGTAGAGTGGACTACTTTATTAATAGGTTTATTGCCGGCTTTTATTTGGTTGATCTTCTTTCTACAAGAAGACCGTAAGCGGCCGGAGCCTAAGGGTTTGATTTTGTCCACCTTTCTTTGGGGTGGTCTTATTGCTTTTGTAGCTCTACAAGCCCAGATTCAGTTTAGGGATTTAATAGTGCCGTTGGGAATAAAAGAGTTTAGCCCGTTTTCTATATTTTGGCTGGCGGGCATAGAGGAATTTTTTAAGTTTCTAGTGGTCTTTCTCTGGGTGAGAAGGAGGAAAGAGTTTGATGAACCGATTGACGCTATGATTTATATGATTGTCGCCGCCTTAGGGTTTGCCACTATTGAAAACATCGCTTCGGTAAGCCAAGCAACTGCTGGTAGTAATTTAGAATTGCTAACCCTACGTTTTATCGGCGCCACCTTATTACATAGTTTAAGCTCTGGGCTAGTTGGTTTTTACTGGGCACGCGGCTTAGTAAAAGACCACAATTTATTCCAGTCAATTGCCGTTGGCTTGTTTATCGCCACTATTTTGCATAGTATTTTCAACTCACTAGTGTTGGCCTACGGCCCAACATTAATCGTTACCACTTTTCTAATCTTTGTCGCCTTCTTCGTCCTCAATGATTTTGAAAAATTAAAGAAAGAACCTCTCCCCTCTCCGTCATTCCGAGCGCCAGCGAGGAATCTTTAATCCACAATAACAATCTCCACCTTTTTTATGCCAAAGCTCTTAGCCAACTGCCGATTGGGCAACCAGATATCAATCCGCAGCGGAACTGATTGGTTGTAACGTTTGTTCATCCGGTCCTCTACTACAAAAATCTTGTCTCCGTAGAGTTCGGGAATTTTTACTTTGGTATGAAAATTAAGAAAATTGGCGGCGATAACACCATCACGCGTGGAGGTGTTGGCGGCGGTCAAAAATGGCGTTTCGTCGGTCTGATCGGGCGTGGAAGAATAGGCGGTAGCAACCACCGTCATAGCTGGATACTGCCGATCTTGGATTTCTGTTTCAATACCGATAGTTTCTAAAATCATCTCTTTAACTTCAGCTATGGGTAAAGTTGACGTTAAATTAGATAATGCCGAAGCCAATGTAAAATTAGCCGCGAAAGAAAACAGCAAAAGCGCCGGCGCAATTCCCCTCCCCGTCATTGCGAGCTTTGCGAAGCAATCTTTTATAATTTTCTTCATAAATTCTATACATTAAAAAACACCTCGCCTGAGGCATTTCTTATATGTTGCCATTATAGCAAACTGACAAAATCTGTCAACCCTCCTAAACAGGAATAATAGCCAAACAAATAAACGGCTCACTTTCAAAGTGAGCCGTTTATTTTTTGTGCTCGGGGAGAGACTCGAACTCTCATGCCTTGCGGCGCAGCATCTTAAGTGCTGTGTGTATACCGATTCCACCACCCGAGCTGGAGGCACCTGCCGGAATTGAACCGGCGTGAACGGTTTTGCAGACCGTCGCGTAACCACTCCGCCAAGGTGCCTTACTCCCCCATTATACCATTACATCAACGATTTTTCCACCTTTGCCGCCTCTTCATATCCCCAATCAATCTTAAAAATCAGCTTTGGAGAGCGGTGGATTTTTATTTTTTCATAAAGCAGATGCTGAAGCCGTGGTTTAAACTTTTCTAACTTTTTTAAGGCGCCCTCGGCTTTTTCCGAGGGAATAACACTAATACCAACGGTGACAAAACCCAAATCCTTGGATACCGCCACGCTAGTTAAGGTAACTAAAGATCCGTCAAATTCCAGTTCTTTGATAAGAATTTTATTTAACTCCTCCTGAATCAAGCTATTTAATCTCTCCTGCCTAAATGTCTTCATGAATAACAATGTGATCGCCTACTTTTACCTCTATATCGGTAGAAACCAACAAACCACATTCATTACCATCCTCTACTTTAGTGGCGTCCTCTTTTCCTTTTTGAAGATTAACGATCTTACATTTTCCCACAACATTGTCGCCTCTTTTTATCTCGCATCGAGCTTGATTTAATATCTCGCCCTCAACCACCTTGCCGCCGATAATCTGATTGCCAGATTTTTTACCAAACACCGCTAATATTTCCAAATCGCCGATGATTAGCGCCTCTTTGAGTTTATTTAACACCTCCTCAAACTGTTCTATTAATTTGTAGATAATATCAGAGGCGATTATCTTCACTTTTTTACCAGCGGCATTTTTCGCCACTTGACTCACTTTAACTTTAAAGCCGATGATTATCGCTCCGGTATTAGTTGCCAATTTAACATTGCTATCGGTTACATCACCGACCGCTTGCTCAATAAGGTTAATAAAAATATTTTCCGAAACAGGGATATTGGCAATCACCTCCGCCAACGCCTCCAGCGAACCGCTATCGCTAGCTTTGAGAATAACATTGACGGGAGTTTTGTCGCCCGTTGTCATCTCGAGCTTGCCGAGAGATCTCATTGATGAGATTTCTCCACTCCGTTGCGCTTCGGTCGAAATGACAGTAGAAGAAACAAACTCTACTCCCACCTCTGGCACTTCGGAAAATCCTAAGACCAGCACTGGCGCCGATGGTTCGGCCTGCTTGATTTTTTTACCCAAAAAATTCTCCAAAGATTTAATCTTTGCCCCGATGGCGCCGACATTAATTTTATTACCAACTTTCAACACGCCATCTCTGATAATCAGCGAGGCCACCACTCCCCGGCGACTGTCAAGTTTTGATTCCAGAACAAACCCCCGAGCAGGGCTTTGTGGGCTGTAACTTAACTCCTCCATCTCGGCCACTAGTAAAATTAACTCTAATAATCCATCAATGCCTTCACCGGTTTTTGCGGAAATTTCTTTATAGCTAATATTGCCGCCAAATCCTTCCAACGATACCCCCGCCTGCGCCAACTCGCTCTTTACCCGATTAACATCGGCATTGTTTTTGTCTATCTTATTAATCGCCACCACAAAAGGTGTTTGCGATTCTTTCAAAATATTAATACTCTCCTTGGTTTGGTTTTTTACCCCATCGTCAGCGGCCACCATTAAAATAGCAATATCAGCAATATTACTACCTCGGGAACGCATCTTAGAAAACGCCTCATGCCCCGGCGTGTCAATAAAAGTTATCTTCGAAGAACCCTTTACCTCAACCTCATAGGCGCCGATTGATTGGGTAATACCCCCTGCCTCGCGTTCGGCAACTTTGCTCTTTTTAATAAAATCGAGCAAGGTGGTCTTGCCGTGGTCAACATGCCCCATCACTACAACAATCGGTGGTCTTTTCATATAGGGAATACTATGCCATAATTTGTCTGTTAACACAATGTACTTTGATAATTAGGGAGGAAGTAATGGCGCGGATTGTTAGTGGTAATACAGCAGTGGCTTTAGGGGCGCTGGCGGCCGGTTGCCGATTTTTCGCCGGCTACCCCATCACCCCCTCAACGCAGATATTAGAGGAAATGAAACACCGGTTACCTGAAGTTGGCGGTATTTTTTATCAGCCGGAAGATGAATTAGCGGCGATCGGTATGATTACCGACGCTTCAATGACTGGCCTAAAGGCGATGACTGCCACCAGCGGCCCCGGCTTATCTTTAATACAAGAAGAAATAGGGCGGGCAATTATCAATGAAACACCCTTGGTGATTATTGATGTAATGAGAGTTGGTCCCAGCACCGGCCAACCAACCAAGCCGGCATCTAGTGATATTAATTGCTTGATTAATGGCCGACATGGCGATGGCGGCGATTGCGTTGTGGTGTTAGCGCCAACCTCTGTGCAAGATTGCTTTAATCTCACCGTCGAGGCCTTTAATCTAGCCGAGGGATTCCGCCTGCCGGTTTTTGTGGCCGTTGATGGTTATTTGGGAATTATGAAAGAAAAGTTAGAAATTCCGGAGAAAGTTAACGTATATAATAGAAGGCTTTGTTCGGGGGAATCGCTATTTGGATTGAATGGCGCCATTTCCGGCTTTGTTCCTATTGGCGCGGGAGAAAATATCGCCTATTCCGGACTGATTCATCATTATTCCGGTAGCCGCAGCTCGTACAGTCCGAATGATTGTAAAGAACACCTCAAACATTTGGCGCAAAAATTAATCCGTATCCGCCATCCGCTGTTCTGGCAATCCCAACGAGAAAAAGATTACGATTATCTACTCATTAGTTATGGCTTAGCCAGCCGCGCCACGCAAAGCGTAGCCGAATGCTTAAGAAATAGAGGACGAAAAGTCAGGTGTTTAGATTTGAAAATGATCTGGCCCTTGAGCCGAAAAATTTTTGGCAATCTGGATCAAGTAAAGAAAATTATCGTTGTTGAAAACAATGCTGGACAGCTGATACATTTTTTAGCCAAGTATCTGCCGAAAGATAAAACGGTCAGCTTCAATAAGTGGTGGGGCGAACCAGTGGGAACATTAGAACTATTAGAGTTTTGCAAACAAGTGATTGAAAAAGATTGGGACGAAGAAGAAAGTAAACTTATAATACACAACTTGCCTCAAACAGCTCCCCGTAAAGCTAAAAAGTATCCCTTCTGTCCCGGTTGTGGCCACAACAGTTTTCGTTCCGCTTTCCTATCCACAATAAAAGAATTGGGGATAAACGAAACGGACATCTTGTTCACCTCCGGCATCGGTTGCGGTAGTATCTTAGCAACAACCTTTGGCGCCGATTTGATTAAAACTTCCCACGGTCGATCACTCAATGCGGCGCGAGCATTAAAATTAATCTACCCCAACAGATTAGTGGTTACCATTTCCGGTGACGGCGATCTACTAAACATCGGCGGCAATCATCTACTACACACCGCTAGAGAAAAAGACCTCTTTCCGATACTCTGTGTCTGTTTGGATAATTTTAACTACGGCATGACCGGCGGCCAAGATTCCGCCACTACCCCTAACCACAATCCCTTCAATCTCAAAAAATTACTTTACGATGGTTGTGGGATAGATTTCTTCGCCCGCACCTCGGTTCGTGACCCGAAGCATCTAAGAGAAGCGCTGAAAGGGGCAATAAAATTTGTCCAACAAAAAAAGAGTTTTGCCTTTCTTCAGGTCTTCAGCCCCTGCGCCGCCCACTCTGCCAAAAAGCACCCCGAATGGTTTGATCAAAACAAACTCTGCTTACGCCAAGGTATTTGGGAGAGACAATTATGAAAATCCAAATCGCAATTCACGGCAAAGGCGGACAAGGCGTTAAAAAAGCGGCTGAGATTATGATGAAAACCGCGCTATTAAGCAATCCCAACTTACATATCGCCTTAGGACAAGATTATGACACCGTCGTCGTTGGCGGCATTTCCAAAGCTTTTCTTATTTTATCTGATGAGCCGATTATCAATCCGATTGTGGAAACTCCTGACATCGTCATTGAAATCGCCGCAGGCAAAAAAAGTATTTTCTCCATCGGCACTATCGCCGACAAAGAAATTGCCAGCTGGGTATTTAGAAAAGAGACATTGGAACAAATCATCCGCCAAACCTTCACTGGCAAAACCCTTGAAAAAAACCTAAAGGAATTCAAAAACGGCCAAGTACAATCCTGCACTTGACCGTTTTTTTATTTAAGCCCTTTTAGTGAAAGCGACATCTTGCCGCGCTCCATTCTAATAATCTTGGCGCGAACAAAGTCACCCATTTTGACAACCTCCTCCACTTTTTTAACAAACCCTTCCTTAAGCTCAGAGATGTGAATCATACCGTCTTGTCCGGGGGCAAACTCCAAAATCGCGCCAAACTCCATAATCTTAACAATATTCCCCTCAACGATTTCACCTACTTTATACTCATGGACAATACCCTCCACGTATCGTTTGGCGGCTTCAGCTGATTCATCGGTCTTGGCGACGATAAAGATACTGCCGTCTTGGTCAATATCCATACTATCAATACCGGTCTTTTCAATAATTTCATTAATCATCTTACCACCCGACCCCACCACCATGCCAATTTTTTCGGGATCTATCTTGATAACGCTAATGCGGGGAGCAAACTCGGAAACTTTTTCCCGCGGCTTATCAATAACTTTATCTAAAACATCCAAAATCTGTAGCCGCGCCTTCTTGGCTTGCTCAAGAGTTTTTTTAATAATCTCTGGCGTCAAACCAACCACTTTAACGTCAAGTTGGATGGCGGTAACGCCATCTCTGGTGCCAGCTACCTTGAAATCCATATCACCGTGGTGGTCCTCTGACCCCTGAACATCGGTAAGGATTTTGTAATCCCCTTTTTCATTAAGCATCAAGCCCATAGCAATACCAGCCACCTGCTTTTTAATCGGCACTCCGGCATCCATCAGCGATAACGAAGTAGCGCAAACCGTCGCCATAGAAGAAGATCCGTTGGAAGACATAATCTCCGAGACCACTCTAATGGCGTAAGGAAACTGCTCCCGCGAGGGGATTAAACTACGTACCGCTTTTTCTGCCAACGCGCCGTGGCCAATATCCCGCCGGCCAGGGCCGCGCAAACGGCCGGTCTCACCAACGGAATAAGGAGGAAAATTATAGTGAAGCATAAAACGCTTTTTGCCGGTAAACTCCATCGTCTCCACCATCTGCTCGCTATCGGGCGAAGCCAAGGTGGTAACCGCCAATGCTTGGGTACTGCCACGAACAAATAACGCCGAGCCATGATTGCGCCGAAACAGCCCCACCTCGCCATACAAATCCCGAATCTCATCCAATTGGCGACCGTCCTGCCGCACCCCCTCTTCTATCGTTTTTTTATGAACAATCTCATCGGCGGTGTGTTCAAAAATATGGTCGGCTAGCGATTTGTCCCAAGCCGAATACTCCTCGCCATCCATCATCGCCATCATTTCTTTTTTTAAGTCGTATAAAACATCATAACTTTCCTTTTTATTAGGAATATAAAGCGCCTTTTCCAGCCGATCACCGAGAAAATGTTGAATCTTATTGGTCAATTCCTGATCGGGTTTGAAAGAAACAATATCCACTTTCTTTTTGCCAATCTCGGCTACTATTTTTGTTTGAATAAAATCAACCAGCTTATTAATTTCACTCTGCGCCAACTCAAAGGCCGTGAAAACGTCTTCTTCCTGCGCCTCATTGCCTTCTAGTTCTATCATATTAATCCTGTCTTTAGGACCGGAAGCAAAACCATCTAAAACAAAACCATCAACCAAATCGGCGGTGGTAGGATTAACAACGAGTTTATCGCCAACCTTAGCAACGCCAATTCCAGCCACCGGCCCATTCCAAGGAATATCGGAAATAGCCACCGCCGCCGAGGCCGCCATTAAAGCAACAAAATCGGGATCGTTCTCTCCATCAATAGAAAGAACCGTCAAAATTACCTGAATTTCGCGGCGAATACTTTGGTCAAATAATGGCCTCATAGTACGGTCGATCAACCGACCGGAAAGCACCGCTTCATCAGAGGACTTGCCCTCACGGCGCATATAACGACTACCCAAAATCTTGCCGGCGGCATAAAACTTCTCCTCATAATCAACGGTGAGGGGTAGGTAATCAATGTCACGGTCGCCTTTATCCATCACAACGGTCGCTAATACAGCCGTATCGCCATAACTAGCAATAACCGCGGCATTGGCCTGCTCAGCAAGACGAGATATCTCAAACGTTAGCGGCTTACCGGCAATCTCAATTGTAAATTGTTTACGATTTAACATTTTTCTTTTTTAAAATTACTTTTGGTATCTCATCCAGATTAATAAACGTCTCAGCCGCCTCCCTTAATTTACCGGAGGCACTACGGCCGAAACCAGCCACCTCCACGCTTTTGCCCAAACCCCATTTCAGGTACTCCACTAGCGGCACAAAATCGCCATCGCCAGTTACCAACACCACCACATCAACCGAGTTGGCCATACGAATAGAGTCCACCGCCATTCCTACATCCCAGTCGGCTTTTTTCATGCCGCCAGGAAAGATTTGAATATCTTTCATTCTTAATTCAATGCCGTTTTTATCAAGAGCATCAAAAAAAGACGCCTCACCCAAAGTGCTCTCTGTTTTAACAACGTAGCCAATAGCCCTAATTAACTTGCGACCGGCTACCAGTTCTTTAATTAATTCTTTGTAATTAACTCTTGCCTGAAAAAGATTCTTTGATGAGTGGTAAAGATTTTGAATATCAATAAAAATTCCGACTCGCTGTTCCTTATGTTTTATCATAATTCTAACTTTTTAATAATTGCTTTATACTTTTTTTCATCGGTTTGTGATAGATATTTGAGCAAACGGCGGCGCTTGCCGACCATCTGCAAAAGCCCCCGGCGAGAGTGGTTGTCTTTGGAATTCTTTTTGAGATGGGTTGCTAGTTCACTGATTTGCTTTGACAGCAAACTAACCTGCACCTCGGCTGAACCGGTGTCGGTTTTATGCCGAGCGACTTCTTTAATGACGTTTTGTTTTTTACGCGATGTTAACATTTTCTTTTTTTTCTTCTTTTTTTAATTTTAACACAATTCTCTTCTCCTGCGTCTTAATTAACTCAACGGTAAACTTATAAATCTTACCGACCTCTAGGTGTTTTTTCATCTCCTCAACACTACCAAACTCCGAGACGTGGATTAATCCCTGTAAATCATCAGCTAACCCAATGAAAGCGCCGAAGGGATTGAAGCGAATCACCTCGCCGTCAACTTCCTGCCCAACTTTAAACTTCTCCTCAACCTTATCCCACGGATTTTCCTGTAGAGCTTTCAGCGAAAGCGAGACCCGACCGTTTTTAATCTCCACTATTTTAGCTTTAACCATATCATCGATACTAACCACTTCTTTGGGATTTTCAATCAGGCGGTGATTTAATTCGGAGATGTGAATCAGACCCTCAACTTCCGGATCGTTGGCAAACTTGAGAAAAGCGCCAAAATCGGCAACGCCGGTAATAATGCCATCAATAATATCGCCCTCCTTATACTTGGCTAGTTTCTCTTTCATGTCATCACTGGTAATTGCCTTCTCTGAAAGAATTAATTTACTGGAATGAGAGTTGGCGTCAATTATTTTAACTTTTAATGTCTCACCAACCAGCTTTTTCAACTCCTCTAAAATCTTCGATTTGTTGCCCTCATCAACTTGGGGATAATGTTCGCCGGAAAGCTGTGATACCGGCAGAAAAGCGTTCAATTTATCAATGTTAGCAATTAAACCACCCGAATTAGCGCCCTCTATCTTCACCGAAATAGCTTCCTCACTCTCCTTTATCTCCTTCATTCTTTCCCAGGCCTGCTGCTTGTGAGTTTCTTTCAACGAAACCTCGATATAACCATCGTCATTTTCCACCTCTAACACCTTGACTAGAATTTTATCGCCTTGATTGAGGTTTTTTAACTCACCGTGCGCATTGACCAGCTCGGCGCCATAAATAATACCGATTCCCTGCCGACCCATATCAAAAAAAGCGGCTTTGTTTGTCTTATTGATAAACATCGCCTCCGTCAATTCGCCCTCCTTAAGAAAAGAAAGCGCCGGAGCGTTAGTTTTTAAAATATCCACCAATGGTGATTTAACGGCCATAATCATCTTGTCATCCCCGCGCACGCGGGGATCTATTTCGTTATTCTACATCATTTGATTAAAAAGCGCAACTATGATAAAATATTGTTATGATTATCACCTCATATAATGAGGGCGGTTTTAAAATCCAGACCTCAGGAGTAACTATTCTGACCGAAGCCGAGAGCAAGATTCCGGTCCGAATGAAAGCCGATATTTTTATAAAAACCAAGGGTGGGGGCGATTTGTTTTCCAAAAATATGAGTGGAACGGAACACGTCATCAACGGTCCCGGTGAATATGAAATTAAAGGCGTTGAAGTGCGCGGCTATCCGCCCTATGTGTACCACATTAAGGCCGAGGGGATAGATATCGGCTACTTTGGCGAAGTAAGCGTCAGGCAACCGGCCTTTAATCCCGCGATTACCGAAAAATTGATGGATGTTGATATTATGTTCGTCGCCACCCACGCCGATGCCGCTAAAGCCATTCGCCAGTTTCGACCCAAGATCGCGGTCATTAGTGGCAAAGCTACTGACTTAGAAAAAGAGTTAGGGCTGAAGGCAAAAAAACAGGACAAACTAGTTGTTAAGAAAAAGGATTTAACCGAACAAGATCTACAACTAGTGTTGTTATGAAACAATTTATCAAAAACCTACAAAACGCCGATAAGGAGACAAGAAAAAGATGGTTGATAATTCTTACTTCCTCTAGCGCGCTAGCTGTGATTGCATTATGGGGAGTTTATCTTAATTTTACATTAGCATCAGTGGACTCGCTCACCGGCGATATGGTTCAAAATAATCCGGGGTTTTTTCAGATTTTTTCCAAAGGATTCTCAACTATTGGGGGGAAAACAGCAACCGGATTGGCTAATAGTTATGTATATTTTAGCGGTAAGGCCGGTGAGGAGAATGCTTTTGTCATTGACCGCGGCAGCCACCGCTTTGTTTATCAAGAATTGGAACCACTTCCAATTAGAGATTTACCCTAAATAGATTTTTATGAAACCGCCGAAACAACAAAAACCTACCATAGACAGAATTGAGCCCAGAGAAATAACCACTGAACTCCAGGAGTCCTATTTGGATTACGCAATGTCGGTTATCGTCGCCCGGGCCTTGCCCGATGTCCGCGATGGCCTTAAGCCGGTCCATCGGCGTATTTTGTGGGGAATGTGGGATAGTGGTTTAACTTCCAGCGCCAAATTGCGCAAATCGGCTAACATCGTTGGTGAGGTTCTGGGCAGATACCACCCCCATGGCGACATGGCGGTTTATGATTCAATTGCCAGAATGACTCAAGATTTCTCTCTCCGTTATCCATTAGTAATCGGCCAAGGCAACTGGGGATCAATTGAAGGAGATTCCCCGGCGGCCCCCCGTTATACCGAGTGTAAAATGTCCAAAATAGCCGAAGAGTTGTTGGTAGACATAGAAAAAGAGACTGTTAACTGGCGACCGACCTATGACAATTCCCGCCAAGAACCGATTACCTTACCCGCTAAACTTCCTTGTCTTTTATTGAACGGCACCGTGGGTATCGCCGTTGGTATGGCGACTTATATCCCGCCCCACAATCTAACCGAAGTAGTGGACGCCATCCTTCATCTTATAGATCGCCCCAAAGCTACCGGTGAGGATTTATTAGAATACATTAAAGGCCCCGACTTTCCCACTGGAGGCATTATCTATGACAAGAGGGCAATTGCCTCTGCTTATATGACCGGCCGTGGCGGCATAACCTGCCGTGGGTTAGCCGACGTTCAAGAGGATAAAATTGTCATCACCCAGGTTCCCTATCAGGTTAATGTCTCTGATTTATTAGTGAAAATCGCCGATTTAGTTATTGCCAAAAAAATAGAGGGGGTTAGGGATGTGCGCAACGAAAGCGATAAGGATGGGCTACGTATAGTTATTGAGTTGAAAAAAGACGCTGTCCCCCAAAAAGTACTCAACCGACTGTATAAGTACACTGATTTGCAAAAGGATTTTCACTTTAATATGACCGCCTTGGCCGGCGGATTACAGCCACAGGTAATGTCCTTATTAGATATTCTCAACGCTCATATTGAGCACCGCAAAGAAGTTGTTCGGCGCCGCACTGAATACGAACTACGCAAGGCCAAAGAGCGAGAACATATTTTACTGGGACTAGCAAAGGCGTTGTCGGTGATTGATAAAGTAATCGCCACCATCAAAAAATCAAAAGACCGAGGGGATGCTTTTAATAACTTAGTAAAAACCTTCAAATTCACCGACCTCCAGACCAATGCGATTTTAGATATGCGCCTGCACACTCTAGCGGCCTTAGAAAGGAAAAAGATTGAAGACGAACTTAAAGAAAAACAAAGAATTATTCAAGAACTAACCGCTTTATTAAAAGATCCTAATAAAATTCTCAAGGTTATTAAGAGCGAACTGAAAGAGTTGAGGGAAAAATATGGCGACGCGCGCCGCACCAAGGTAGTCGCCGGCGGTCTACAAACTTTCAGCGAAGCTGACTTAATTAAGGCCGAGGAGGTGATTGTTAGTTTGTCCCACAGTGGCTACATCAAGCGGCTCTCGCCTAATACTTTTCGTAGCCAGCACCGGGGCGGTAAGGGCTTGATTGGTTCAGAATTAGCCGAAGAGGATTTTCTTGACCATTTCTTCACCGCTAATACCCATGACAATATTCTCTTCTTTACCGACAAGGGGCGAGCATTCCGCACTAAAGTTTGGGAGATTCCTGTCTCAACAAGAGTGGCTAAAGGTAAATCTATTCAGAACTTTCTAGAAATTCCCTTCAATGAAAAAGTGAGCGCTATCTTCGCCTATCCCGACGACCAGAACGGTTATCTGGTAATGGCCACCAGGAACGGCGTGGTGAAAAAAACCGCTTTGAACGAATTTGATAACGTCCGCCGCAACGGCATTATTGCCATCACCCTGCGCAAAGAGGACTTGTTGAAGTGGGTGCAATTTTCCTCCGGTAAGGACGGGGTAGTTTTAACAACGCTCAAGGGTCAAGCAATAAGATTTAAAGAGTCCGATATCCGGCCAATGGGTAGAACCGCCGCTGGCGTCGCCGGCATCCGCCTTAGGAGTGAAGATGAGGTTAGCTCATTAAACGTCATCCCGAGCGAAGTCGAGGGATCTCATAAAAAAACAAAATTGTTAGCGATAATGGAAAACGGCTACGGTAAACAAACCAAGATTTCCTTGTACAAAGTTCAAAAGCGAGGCGGTAGCGGAATTAAAACCGCTAAAATTACCGCCAAGACCGGCCGATTAATCTCCTCCCACTTAACCAACGGCGAACAAGACCTGTTTATCCTTTCTTCTAAAGGACAGATTATCCGCACTCAACTCTCCAGCGTCCGCTCCGCCGGTCGCGACACTCAAGGAGTAAAAATAATGTCCCTCCGCGCCAATGACAAAATCATCGGCACAATTTGTTTATAGAAAAATAAAACAGGCACTGTCACAGAAATTGGTAGCGTAGTAGTTGCTCGAAAAACCGGAGTCGGCTCACTCCAGCGGTGAGCCGCTCCTTGTTCTCAATCACTTGAGTCGCCTAAGGCGACACCAAGCTCAAGTGATTTCCGAAACATTTTTCTCTGCAACTCTACGCCACCAATTTCGTCGCCTGTTTTTTATTTTTCTAAAAACATATCTTAGATGTGGTTAGTAAGTAATGAAAAACGGTCGCCTAAGGCGACCGTTTCTGATATTTGCTAAACGGCTCGGTTTGAAACTGAGCCGTTTAGTAATTCTTTCGTTTCTTTCGCAAGAAAAATTTGTTCAACAAGCTGATCAAGTGACTGCCAAATGTCTAAACCAAGCAACTTTTTGTCAAATTTTACCAAGCGCCACCCTGTGCTTGTTAAAATCTCGAAAATACCCAGATCGTAGTAACTAGAAACACAAGTTCCACAAGGCGAACTCTTACCGTTTTCTCTTAATCCGCAAATGACACAGAGGCGTTGAGGCGGATAGCTATCACTAAAATCGTTACAACTACTCCCCTCGAAAGGATGGCAGGCAACGATAAATTGATGGCGGCAACAGTCCTGTAGTTTTAATTTTAATTCTTCGATTTGGCTCTTTGCTTTTTGCGCAGTTTTCACTAAAACATCGTGTCTTTGGCTAGTTTTAATATGTCCCAAAACATCTTCGCGTAGTCCCGCGACTTCATCGGGTATGCCAGCCGCAATAATTAATGCCTCTGTTAAATTATTTATTTCGCCTCTTTTGTCTCTTAATCTTTCATTAATGATTCTCTCGGCTTTAATTAACTCGCATTGTTGTTTGTGAATACCACCGAGCTCCGCCTGAATAGTAACAAGGCCTTCGTTGGCTACAACAAGCGCCTGTTTAATTTGGTCTGAATTCAAATCAAGCATTTTAACTTCCCCCTTTCTCAAAAAACTCTCTATACTATATACTAAACAACCTCGTTATACAACATAAAAAAAGATTACTAAACTCTTTTTATCCAACAGACTAAAGGCGAAGCGCAGTTACTTGGGAAACTAACGAGTGGAGAATAATTTTATTTTAGAAAACCAAACTGTTTGAGATCGAAACGAAGTGGAGGTCGAGTTTTTCGTTTTCTTGATAAAATTATTCGGAGTGAAGTTAGTTTCCTTAGTAATCGAAGCGGTCTGTTGGGTGAAAAGAGTTTATTAATCTGCTACAATTATCTTATGCCTAAACTTTCGCGGGATCAGTGGACGATTATCGGCGTTGTCGGCGGAGTGGTTTTGATTGCGGTTTTGCTTTTCACCGGCATCATCCCCGGTTTTGTCCAACGGCAAGCCGATTTAATTACTTTGAATTTTACCGGTTTTGAAAACCGGGTGATTTACGATCCGATTATCCAACGCTATCAGCAGAAACATCCCAACATCACTATTAATTACAAACAGATTGATTTCAATAATTACGAGAATATTTTAATTAACAGCTTAGCCGCCGGCGCCGGTCCGGATATTTTTATGTTTCATAACAGCTGGCTACCTAAGCACTTTGATAAAATTACGCCTGTAAGCGAGGCGCAACTGCCGCTTAGCCAATTTGAGACGCTCTATCCAACCGTCGTCCGGCAGGATTTCGCTCCCAGTGGCGTGGTTTTCGCTCTTCCTTTATATATAGACACATTGGCGCTCTTCTATAATAAAGACTCCTTCGACCAAGCTGGCATCGCTACGCCGCCTACTAACTGGGTGCAGTTCCAGAACGCGGTTGAGAGATTAAAGACAACCGATACTCAAGATAATTTGACACGGCCGGCGGCGGCCATTGGCGGATCAACTCGTAATATTCATAAAGCGCCGGATATTTTAAACCTCCTCTTTTTACAATCGGGAACGCCTATGGTGGAGTCGGATTTTTCCCGGGCTAATTTCGCCTCCCTCGGCCTATCTGCTTTCAATTTTTATTTAAGTTTCAGCAACCCGCTAAACAGATATTATACTTGGAACGACCAACTGCCGTTCTCTCTTGATTTGTTCGCCCAAGGGCAGTTGCCGATGATGTTCCATTATCGCTACCAAGTCCCATTATTAAAACAGCGCGCGCCTTATCTGGAATTTACAGTAGCGCCTGCTCCCCAACCCAGTACTGCCGGTCCGGTCGTTTCTTATGCCGATTACTATGGTTTGGCAGTTTCGGGATCTAGTTATTATTCCAAGGAAGCATGGGATTTCATCGCCTATCTCACCATCAATCCGGAGATTGCTCAGATGTATCTCAACGCCACCGGTCAATCACCGGCAATACGTTCAATGATTAAGCAGGCAATCAACGACCCAGAGCTGGGAGTATTTGCCAGCCAGGCGCTAACCGCCCGCTCCTGGCCCCAACCGGACAAGCAGGTAATTGATCAGATATTCGCTAAAATGATAAACTCAATATTAGAGGATGGTATGCGCTATGATCAGGCGCTCCGCGAAGCGGAAGATGAAGTAACACAATTAATGCGCCTCCGCCGTTAAAGTATATGTTTCAATTCTTCGGTCCCATAATTCCAAAATGTACCGGTCCCTTACTGGATTTAGCTACCAGTGAAAAAATGTGTACTTTTTGCGATTTTCTTTCGCTGATTGATAATCTGGTCAAGTTTATGGCAACGCTCGCTCCAATCTTGGCGACCATCTTTATTATCTGGGGCGCTTTCTTGATGATTACCTCCGGCGGATCACCGGCAAGATGGGGACAGGGGAAAACCGCCATCACCAGAGCGGTGGTTGGATTGGTAATTGTCCTCTGCGCATGGTTAATAGTAAGCATGGTTTTTCAAATAATTGTCGGCAACTACCAAGGACCGCTACCAATGCCATGGTACAAACTAAGTTGTTAAAATTAATATGAATAAATTATTATTATTTCTAATAAAAACTCAAATCGCCTCAGCGCAAACCGATCCTTTTACTGAGCCAGCAGGAACTTTGTACTCTCCCGGTGGTGGCTCTACTGGTGGAGGCATAGACTTCAGCAACCCCCTCGGTGTTTATAGCTGGCAAGCGCTAATTGATCGGGTAATCAAGGGTTTGATTATGCTAGCGACACCAATCGCGGTGATTATGGTTTTGTGGGCCGCTTACTTATATATAACTTCCGGCGGTGATACTGAAAAAGTTAAACGAGCCCATCAAACTATTCTTTGGGTGGTGATTGGCTACGGCGTCCTCCTCCTAGCCGACGGCATCAGTTATTTTATGCAAGGACTTTTGCTTGGATATTAAATTCGGGTTAGAATTGAAGAATACACTCAAAAGGTCGTGGAAAAGATTTAAATATTAACTTAATGAATAAATTATATAAGTGGATGATAGTGGCAACAACTGCCACCCCTTTAGTTGCTTTAGCGCAGGCGCAAGCCGCTCCAATTCGCAGTATTGAAGATGTCGTTAGAGTAATGAACACTTTCATCGGCTGGTTTCAGGCAATTTTGTTTGTGATAGCGGTGATTTTTATTCTTTACGCCGCCTTTTTGTATATCACCTCCGGTGGTAATTCCGAAAAGCTGGAAACGGCTAAGAATATTTTAATTTACGCCGCTGTTGGCATTGGTGTTGCTTTGTTAGCTTATGCCATTGAACCGGTTGTCAGGCAACTCTTAGGCGCCGGACCTGGATTATAGTCAGAAGTGCGAATTAAGAATTACGAATTACGCAAAACAACTGCCTATTGGCGGTTGTTTTTTTATTTCTATGTTATAATTTTTTTATGAGTGGTGTGAGTTGGATTTTAAATATTCTTAATAACATTATCTTTTGGTTTCAGGCGATAATTTTTGTCATCGCCGTGATTATGGTACTATGGGCCGCCTACCTGTATGTAACAGCCAGTGGTAATTCTGAGAAAGTTGGCCAGGCCACTAAAACTATTATTTATGCGGTCATCGGTATCGCTGTCGCCTTGCTGGCTTTTGGCATCGTCCCCATCGTCAGTTCGTTACTAGGCGGAGCGGCCAGCCAGTTTCAATACCAATATTACCAACAACAACAGCAATCCTATCAACAACCCTACGACAAAACCCCCGGCACCACTCTGCCTTACAGATATTAAAAAACAGCCAGGTACAATGCTATACCTGGCCGTTTTTGATACGCAACAACTTCGCTAACTGGCCGAATTTTTGAGCGCTAGAAACAATGCCACACTGCCACGCTGTCCCATCATAGAAGAAATAGGGGAAGTGGGCATATTTATTATCATCTTCACCTTTATTGCAACTTTCACTCCAATCATTCAATAATTCTCCCGTAAAAAGAAAATAGAATCTTTGCCAGTCGTTTGGCAATTTGTCGGACGAGCTACGTATTCTTTCCAAATCAGCCAAACCTAAGGAAGTGTCCTTTAGCTGACTCTCTCTCGATCGTGAACGCAATTCAAAGCCAGAAATAAAGCGTTCGCCTTCTCTAAGAATATTAATTATCTGTAAAATAACTATTCCAGTATGACTAGTTGCGACTCCAGATACTTGATACTCTGATGGAATTTCAATCGGCCCAACTTCTTCCGGTAAATAAATTACGCAACTTGGCGTTATCGGCCGCGGCATATTTTTCCTCCCTCGATACGCCATAGCTTATAGCGACGGCGATTTTCCGTTTATCTCAACGAACCAATTACATTCTACATTAACCTCCTCATAAAAATCAATTGATCTACTATAATTACGATCGTAATTATAGTAGATAAAAAAACCGCGCCTAATAGCGCGGTTGCTTCTGATGATTAGTTTCAATCCAGATTCTGGCGATACCGCCGTCTGTGCCTCGAAGTTGAAAGGCGGAGATATTGCCTAGATAAGGCGTTTCACCATATCGCCAAGTAATTTCTTCGCTTGACCCTTCTGGTAGTAGTCCCACCCAGCCATTGCGTGGCGGGATAATGTGGGCGTAGTGATAAGGAGGAATTACAATCTTCGCTGACCAGTTATTTTGATAAACTACAACTTCTCGCATATCATTCCCGCGAAAGCGAGAATCTACACTATTGTCATCCCGGACCTGGATCCGGGATCTATCACTTTCGACAGAAGCAATCTGCAGGTTGCTAAGCCAAGTATTAATCCCCCCTGAATAATTTTCCAAAGCCAAAGCCCCAACCAATAAGATAGTTAGCGCAGTAATAGCCACCGCAATCGTTTTACCACTCATGGATTATTACCTCCTTTCGGCACAATTACCGGCATCACATTACCACCGCCGGCAAAAGTATAGTGTTGTGTTAGATTTTGAGCGGCCATCGCGCTCCAAAGCGCGTCTTCTTCGGAGATGTTTGGATTTTCATCTTTGATTTTTTGTGCTTCACTACGGACTGCTTTCGCTCGTTCTAATTGAGCTTTGGCTAGCATCTTCGCTTCTTGTTCTTTTTGCATCGCCTGCTCAAACGTTTCTGTAAAGGCCACCGAGGCAAGATTAACCTCTCTAACATCAATGCCGTAGCTTTGTTCTGTGCGGGAACGGACTTTGTAAAATTTCGCTTCCCGCTCAAGTAGTAATCTAATTTGATGGGTGTATTTTTTATAGAATTCTAATCTTCTTTCCAACGGCACTTCATTATCCTTAGTAATCCATGTACGCGCTAAATCACCACCAACAGAACATTCTGTTTTCAACCGATTCAGATCACGATAATCGGAATCTACCCAGCCGATAACGCTGACGTCGTAATGAGGCGGATGATTCATCCGCAAGACACAATTAAGCAGTTGGTCAACCAATCCCCTTTTTTCATAAAAGGCCTTAAACGAATACCGGCCGGCGATAATGCCAATTTCTTTCATAATGCAACTAGCAAATCCTTTAGTAATCGCCTCCACGCTTTGCGAAGAATAGATGTGGGTTACCAGTTCCAAATCCGGTTTCCACTTCACTACAACTTTAATTGGAACTCTGATTTGGTCTTTAGTGGTAACCGTGTCCTCTACTTCGGTAATTACCTCTTCCAGAGAGCGCAACTCGATCTTGTGCCACCAACCGCGAAAATTCAGCCCTTCGCCGACGGTACAAATTCGCCGGCCAAAGCTAATATACATCGCGGCCGTAACCTTGGGAACAATAATTACTGACTGATATCCCAAGCCGGACATAATTCCCAGCCAAGCAATCACCGCCGCAACTTTCATAACCACGCTATCGGAAATAACTAGCTGGTAGGCGATAATCGAAACTGCCGCCACAAAAGCTAAAGTAATCGTCCATATAAACAACTCAATCAGAAAAGTCGCCGGCTTGTCCATTCGCTTTCTCCTTTTGACTATTGTCAACGTTCAAAACTAGTGGTATAATACAATAAAATTATAGAAAAAGCAAGCGGGTGTGGCGGAACTGGCAGACGCGCTGGCTTTAGGAGCCAGTGGACTTCGGTCCGTGGAGGTTCAACTCCTCTCGCCCGCACACGAAATACGATAATTTGGACTTTTGGGTATTTATGATTTACCATAAGCACTAGTAGCGCAACTTGAAAATAAAATAAGGGGAAGCAAATGCCGCTTTTCGAGATTTTGCTGGCAATCATTGTTGTTATTTTAATTCATGAATTAGGACACGCAGTCGCTGCGATTTTATGTGGCATAAAAGTTCTTAAATTAAGTGTTGGTTTTGGACCCGGTTTAACATTCAAAAAAATACCCCTTCTAAACGAAGTCAAACTTGGTTTGATTATATTTGGCGGATACACGCAGTTTGATAATGAGATGGGGCAAAGGCCATGTTGGCAGAAAGAGCTTGTGTATTCCGGCGGTATTTTAGCCAATCTGCTATCTGCCTGCCTGTTTCTATGGTTGGCTGGCAGCCCACTCCTGTCATCAATACATCACACCTTCTCATTTGCGCTATCCGGTTGGCCGGCATTAACAGAGTTACTACTGTCCTCTTCGTATAGAATTAATGATTTTACTGATTACTTTGTAAATTTCTTGGGATTGGCTGGTGTTAGTAGATTATTCTATCTCTATGTGGCTATGATCAGTATCACTATCGCTATGTTTAATACCTTGCCCATATTACCACTTGATGGCGGTCAAATATTTGTAACATTTTTAGAGAAATTGTTTAAAAAACCCCTTAAATATTTCCGAATGGTCTATACAATATTTGGAATAATTTTTATTTTCGTTATAATCTTTTTCTAAAAACCGTTTCACGCGGTTTTTTTATTTTTTCTCCAACACAAGAGTTTCAATAACAAAACAATGTCAGACAAATAGCAAGAAGTATAGTAGTTGTTTCGAAAAGTGTATCGGAAGCCGCTCGAGCTTGGTGTCGCCGTAAGCGACTCGAGCGGCTGAGATCAAGGACGGCTCGCCGCTGCCTGCCCGCAATACCTTGCATAGCGAGGCGGGCGGGGAGCGAGCCGAGCCGTCTTTCTCGAAGCAACTACTATACTTCTTGTTATTTCACTCCTATCTTCTTTTGCCGTGAAATGCCTTGTGCACCTCCTTAAGTTGTTTATTGGTAACGTGAGTGTAAACTTGAGTAGTAGAAATATTGCTGTGTCCCAATAATTCCTGTACCGAGCGCAGATCGGCGCCATTCATTAATAAATCGGTAGCAAATTGGTGACGCAAAGTATGGGGCGTTACACTTTTTTCCATAATACCCGCCTTGCGGGCATAAAGATTAAGCAGGCGTTGGACGGCCCGCGGGGTAATACGGCCAATTACTTTCTCATTTAGTATGCTGATAAATAATGCCTCCTCCGCATCCCCTCTTTTATCCAGATATTTCTCAATTACCTGTCGCGCGCCATCGGAAATAAACACCACCCGCAGTTTATCACCCTTCCCCCGCACCGTTATCTCGCCTTTCTTAAAATCAATGTAGCGATTCAAAGCGCAAAGCTCTGATAGACGCAGACCAGTGGAAAATAACAACTCTAAAATCGCCCGGTCACGCAGACCTTTTAAGTCAGTGTCGCTAGCGGCATTAAGTAATCGCTCTAAATCGGAGTAATCGATGATCTCGATCTGTCGCTGGGATAGTTTGGGTAGCTCAATCCGGTCGGCCGGCAAAACATCGTAGTCATTTTGCGCTAAATACTTTAAAAAATTACGCAGGGCAATCATGTAATAGCTCTGGGTAGATTTTTTCATCTCCCGTCGCGCTAAAGTCAGGCGAAACTGCCGCACATTTTCTAAATTAATGTCGCTATAATCCTTAACCTTGGCAAAGCGAAAATAGTTTTTGAGATAGCGCTCATAATTTTCCCGCGTCTTCACTGACCGCCCCCGCTCAATCTCCAAATAATCCAGATATTTTTTTAGTAATTCATTGATGGGCATATTTACATTATGTCATTGCGAGCTGGGCGCGGCAATCTAAAAAATAAACGGTCGCCTTAGGTGACCGTTTATAGATTCTTCGCTTACGCTCAGAATGACGCATTATACAGCGAATTTTCGGATTTTGAAGGGTTTTAATATATCAACAAATTCTTCCTGTTCAATAACTTCCTTTTTAAGCAGAGTGTCGGCGATGGTATCAAGAGCTT
>JBDRBW010000025.1:0-3774 GCA_043822345.1 Patescibacteria group bacterium | reverse complement strand
ACTACCATTCAAAAACAAAGCGCAGACCTTGATTTTTGCAACTAATTTCGGTAGTATAATACTTAAATATTTAAATGTTCCGATATGGCAGTAATTACACAAAAATTTCATAGAAAAAAGGGGATGCGCCAGTCCTTTTTTAAGGTATTGGTGGGAAATTTGATTATGCGGGAAAAAATCATCACCACCGAAACGCGCGCCAAGGCCATTCGTCCCATTGTGGAGCGGTTGGTGACATTAGCGCGCCGTAATCGGGTAGAGGATTTGCGGCTGGTAATTTCCCGTTTGGGTACTAAAAAAATCGCCGAAAAACTTTTTTATGAAATCGCCCCGCGATATAAGGAAAGGAAGGGAGGATACACCCGTATAGTTAAATTGGATGAGGTTAGAAAACGGGATGGAGTTAAAAAAGCGAGGATAGAATTTGTTTAAATTTAATTGTTAAATTGTTTAATTGTTAAATTGTCGGTTAGCAATATAACAATACAGCAATACAATAATTCAAAGAATATGGTTTACACATTAGACGCCACAAATAAAAAATTAGGAAGATTGGCTTCAGAGATAGCTATTATTTTGCAGGGTAAAAATAACCCTAGTTATAATCCGCGCTTGCCGGGCGAGGACGAAGTTGTTATAAAGAATGGGTCAAAAGTTGAGGTGAGCGGCAATAAGGCGACGCAAAAAATATATTATCATCACACCGGCTACATTGGTCATCTGAAAGAAGAAGCTTTTGAGAAACTATTCGCCCGTGCTCCCGATAAAGTTATCTGGAAAGCGGTTTATAATATGTTGCCGAAGAACAGATTAAGAAAAGAGAGAATGAAACATTTAATAATCAAACCCTAGTTTAATTATTAATTGTTAAATTGTTACATTGTTAAATTGTTAACAATAAAACAATATAGCAATATAGCAATAAATTATATTTATGACACCAAAAGTAAACACAAAGGAGGAGATTAAGAATAACTCCTCAAACAGTGATAAATACTACGAGGCCGTAGGCCGCCGGAAGACGGCTTCGGCGAGGGTGCGGCTTTTTGCTAACCAACTGGGCATTAAGGTAAATGATAAAGATTACAAGGAGTATTTTCGGGAAAAAAAACATCAGGACGAAATAGAGGCGCCTTTTAAGGTCGCTGGTTTGCTGGAAAAATTCGGGGCGACTATCAAGGTGCGGGGTAGTGGCATTAGCGCTCAAGCCGGCGCCGTTCGTCATGGCCTTGCCCGATCGCTGGTTAAATACAACGAAGAATTAAAGAAGAAAATGCGTAGTGTCGGTTTGCTTACTCGGGATGCGCGGATGGTGGAACGTAAAAAGCCTGGTCTTAAAAAAGCCCGCCGCGCCCCACAATGGTCTAAAAGATAAAGCAATCTTTCTATTCAACAGACCGCTTTGTTACTAAGCTCATTTTCCGCACTTCAAATAAATTTCTGAGAAAAACAAGAACTCGCCCACTTTCTCTTATAAGCTCACGATCGTGAGCTTATAAGAGAAAGTGGGACTCAAACAGCTTGTTTTTTCTAGAGAAATTTATTTTCAGTTCGTCAATTCGCTAAGTAAGGCACTTCGCCTTTAGTCTGTTGAATTAGAAAATTGCTTTATCTTTTTCAAAAACACGGGGCTTTTTTAGAAAAATAATAAAAAATAAAATATAAAAAAACAACCAAATGCGTTTGCATCTAGTTGTTTGCTGATTATAGCAACCTTGTCACGTTTTCAACTGTTCAATAAGTTGGTCGGCCGTCTTATTTATTTCATTTAAAACGCTCAAAGCTTCTCGTAGACTCTCTTTGTGTGTTTGGGGGGCGTATTCCGTGTAGGCAGCTAGAACTTGTGTGTCCGATGATTGCCCGTCTGGCAACTAGAAACATTCGTTCAACTCACCATCGCACATAAGACCCAATTGGTATGCCAAATCTCGAGATTCGTAAAAAGGTAGCGGTCCCAGGGGCACGTCGCCATCATTATAGGCCGCAATCCAGCAAGCCGTCTCTAACGTTTGCCACGACGTACCCTCACTAAGCATTTTTTTGATTCTTTGAAAGAAATTTGTGAAAGCTTCTTTGAAAGTAATAAAAAGTCCTTCATCTTTCAATTCCACGGTAGAAACAAATTTCATCAGCACCTCCTTTTGTTAATGTGCGTGGACTATTCGGTTATTGTAGCACTGTTCTGATAATTTGTCAACTATTGACAGCCTTTTTGTTTTTGGTATGCTTCAATCATAGGTGGTAATCCTGCTTCGAACGAGATCGCTCGTTACTCCGAAAAGCGCCAATGCGGCGCTTTTCTTTTTGTTAAAATTTTTATAGAATTTTTTCGTGGACGTGAGGGTCGAGTCCGGGCGGTCTCGGGAGTGGGATTACCACCTCGCTTTAGGGGTTCGACTCCCCCTCGGTCCACGACCAAAAAACTTCACTCTTGTGAAGTTTTTTGGTAAACTACTCCAATGAAACAAAGAATGTTTTTATTAACAACAATCCTAGCCATTGTTGCTCTTTATTGGCTAGGGCTTTTTTATGACTGGGACAATGCCTATTGGTGGTTTGATGAAGTGCTACATTTTTTTGGCGGATTATGGCTTGCCGCTTTATTTGTTTATTTGACAGATCGTTTGGGCTTGTCTGTTATTAGGCGGCGATTTTGGTTAAAATTAATATTGGGACTAGGCTTTGTGGCATTGGTTGGCGTGCTGTGGGAGTTTCATGAGTTTATTGCCGATTGGTTTATTGGCAAGATGCTTATGCAAGGCGACGTAGCCGATACACTTTCCGATTTACTATTTGACCTGCTGGGAGGCCTGGCATACCTCTTATTATGCTCTTACGTTTATCTCTTAAAGAAAGAAAGTACTACGGACTGATTTTTCAATCGGTAATAACTTTGGTTACCGTCAGCGTTATCGGTTCCACACTAGCCATAACCATTAATCCTATTGAGTTCGTTCGCTTTCAGCGTGATCGTCAGCGGGTTAATGATCTCAATCGGCTTAATGAAATAATCAAATTTATTGAGGCCAACATCCCTCAAGCTATTCATACCGAGAAAAATGTTATTTATACCTCACTGCCCGATGAGGACCCTCAATGCGCCAGTTGGCGGGAAAGGGGGTTGATGCCATTGGGTAGTATTTTTTCCTATCATTGCGCGTCGCCAGAGAGCTATCGTAATACCAATGGCACCGGCTGGGTGCCGGTGGATTTTCGAGTGTTGGACGAACTGAAAGATTTCCACGATTTTGCCCAAGCCGCTTTTGAGCAATTACCTATCGATCCCAGTAATGGCAAGCAGGGAATTGATCCGGAGAGCGGTGAAGAGACGTTATTTTTCTATCAATATATGGGTGGCAGCACTCTAGTTCACAGTAACATAGCTGAATCCATTAAGATTATGGAAGACATTTCTCAACAACCACTTGACGAGGAGATTCGAGCGCTTGTTGAAGCGGTGCTGGCTGGTCAGGAAATAGATTATATTCAGGGATCGGTTGGCTCTGGTTTTTGGGTGGGGAGTGCTAGTGGAGATGCTTTAAATGCCAAAGATAGAGCCAGAGAGATGCTTTTAATAATTAGTAATAACGTTAAAGCTAATACTTTGTCATTAGAGAGACAAGTATCGCCAGAGCAGTTAGAGAGATTGATAAATAGTATTTCCGATGCTCTTTCTGTTTTAGAAGAAGAAGTTGAAACATCGCCATCGATAATATTATCTCCGCCGTCTCTAACATCTCCAATATTAGCCACTAAAGAATGTTGGGATGGATC
>JBDRBW010000024.1:0-16010 GCA_043822345.1 Patescibacteria group bacterium | reverse complement strand
AGAGGCGGACTGCCTAGCTAGCTGTAAACAATAGCGTCATGAGAGGTGCTACCGCCTTTATAGGTTACAATAGCGGTGGCTATTTTCATAATTGGTTCCCAATCGGGGTCTGTAATGGTATTTACTAAAACCTCATCTTTTTTGAATTTGTGAATGTCTTTGGCGTCCTTAATAACCCGTGCTTTGCCAACGGCAATTTTTGAGCCGATAGCGGCGCCGGTTGCTAGCGCCTCACCTTCTTTTTTTAACTTATATTCCTCATATTCATTAGAATTTTTTATAGAATGAACGGTTTCTGGCCGCGCCTGCAAGATAAACAATTCTTTAGTTTGGCCGTCTTTGGCCCATTCAATATCCATCGGCTGATACCAGCCATATTTTTTAGAAAAATGCTTTTCCAACACAACGCACCATTGAGCAAGCTTGATCACCTCATCGTTTTTTAAACTGTAACATTGCTGTTTAATAGCTGGAGTTTTGATAGTTTTGGTAGATCCTTTGGTGGAATAGATGACTTGCACCGCCTTACTGCCTAGATTTTTGGCAATAATAGGGTCGTAGTGGCCATCAAGAGTTGGCTTGAAGATGGTGAACTCATCAGGGATTACTGCGCCCTGAACGACCGACTCCCCTAACCCATAAGAGCTGTTAATAATTATCACCTTATCAAAACCAGTCTCAACATCGTTGGTAAAGGCGACGCCGCTGGCGGCTAAGTCGGAGCGGATCATTTTCTGAACCGCTACCGAGAGGGCGATGTCTTTATATAAAGGAAATCCTTTGTCGGCGCGATAAGAAAGAGCGCGGTCGGTAAAGAGGGAGGCGAAGCATTTCTTAACCGAAAGTAGTAGTTCTTTATCTCCCCGAATGTTTAAATAAGTTTCCTGCTGGCCAGCAAAGGAGGCGCCGGGCAGATCCTCGGCGGTCGCCGATGAACGAACGGCAACGTCGGGATTGTCACCGTATTTTTTAGCGAGTAGTTGATAAGAGTTTAAGATGTCTCTTTCTAATTTTGGCGGCAAAGAGGCATTAATAATGAGTTGGCGCGCGGTAACACCGGCTTTTTTGAGTTGGCAAATGTTTTTTGTATCTAAATCGCCAAGAATTGCCTCAATATTTTTTTTTAGTCCAGCTTCTTTAATAAATAAATTATAAGCCTTGGCGGTTACCGCAAAACCGTCGGGCATATTAATACCTAACTTTTTTAAATTAGAAAACATCTCTCCCAAGGCGGCGTTTTTGCCGCCAACCAAAAGGACGTCTTTTAAAGAGATATTTTTGAACCAGAGGATGTTTTTGGACGACTTAAACATTGATGGCAACAATAAGGTCGGACACATTCGATCCGGTGTATCCTGTTATTATAGCGCAGTTTGTTTTTTTAAAGAAATTATAGGAGTTGTGAGTTTTTAAAAACTCTGCGATATTGAGTTTCGACTTAGATGCTTTTTCTTTGGTAACTAGATCGCAAACACCACCAGCAAACTCAGTATTATCAATACCGTCGGAGGTAAAAGAAATTAAAATCTGCCCTTTTTTAACTTTTTTAAGCGCCGACAGCGCTAATTCCATATTTCGGCCACCTTTCCGGGATCCATTCCCTTTTTTGATAGTAACTATTGTTTCTCCCCCATAAAGTAGGGCGGCGCCGGGTTTTTCTTTACCAAGCTGTTTGATAATATCCAGCCCCACTTGCTTTGCCTCGCCTTGTAAACAATTGTCGCAGACACGGGGTTTTAATCCTAATTCTTTGGCCTTATTAGCCATCGCCTTTAACACTTGCTTGTTGGATAAAATTAAAACGTTACGAACTTGTTTGAAGTATTTTTTATCTTTGGGTGTTTCAATGAGAAAATCCTCGGCTTTTACCCCGTATTTTTTCAGTATTTTTTTAGCATCATTAATAGTGGTCACATCTCTTATTGTCGGACCAGAGGCGATGTAGCGGAGATCATCGTCTGGTATATCAGAAACAATTAGCGATAGCACTCTTGCCGGGTAGGCATAGTGAGCGAGGTGGCCGCCGCGAGCCAAAGAGAGATGTTTACGAACAATATTAAGCTCTTTAATAGCTATACCTTTATTAGAAAGTGCGCGAACAATGTCAATCTCTTGCTGACAGATAGATTTATTAGGTTGGCAAAGCAAGCTTGATCCCCCACCGGCGATACAGGCGATTACTAGATCGTCTTTGGCGGCGGTGGAAAGCAGGTTGATAATCTTTTGAGTGGCGTTGATGTTGCGTTGGGAAGGAAAGGGGTGGTCGCCGACGTAGGATTTTATTTTCCTAAGCCGCTTTTTGTGGATATCCAAAACGATGCCAGCGGTAATTTTATTACCCAATACCTCCTCTAACACCTTGGTCATTTTAAGAGATCCTTTGCCGACACCGATGATGAAGAGGTGCCTCGTCTTTAAAGATTCTTCACGAAGCTCAGAGTGACGAAAGAAAGAACGTACCGCCGCCCCAGCGTCAGCCGCTTTTAAACCCGCTTCTGCGACAGCTAAAGCCAGCTTCCTATTGCTATTAATAGCGAGTTGTTTGTGGTTTTTAATCATTCTAACAATCGTAGCTCGCGAAAGGCCTCGCGGTAAGCGTAGAGCGCCTCTTCAATGGTGTGTTTTTCGAGAGCGAGATCGGGTTCTTTTCTTATTTTATTAGTGAGAATATGGGCGTGGCGGATGTTTTCAACGTTACTGATTTGGGCGGCGGTAATGTCTTCCAACCGCTCATCTAGATTATCGCCGGGATAGCCGGAAATTTTTAAAATCTCATCGAGAACACCATCGGCTTTTTTAAGAGCCTCTTTCCAATCCTCGGGGCGTTTGCTTTGCAAATGACTTAAGATAAAATGCCACACTTTGATGGCGCGCCGTTGAGGCAGATTACCGACCATTAACGAGTCCATCCAACGTTCAATATTTTCATTGAGATATTGAATTTTATAGCCAAGATAGACAACAACAACTAGTAAAACAGCCGAGAAAATAGCGGAGATGGCCTTGAAGAGAGGTAAATAATCAATTAATACGTTCATAAAATTGTCCGATGCCGAGAATATCGGCTTCGCGCCATGGCTGGCCAATTAACTGAAAGCCGGGTGGAATAGTGATAGCAGGAAGGCCAGCCAAGCTGGCGGGAATAGTAAAAATGTCGGCCAGATACATCGCTAAGGGATTTTGCGCGCGCGCGCCCAGTTTGAATGGTTTAGTAGGACTAGTGGGTGCCAATATAACATCAACGTCCTTAAATGCTTTCTTAAAATCCTCTTTAATAAGAGTTCTTACTTTTTGCGCTTGAGTATAGTAGGCATCATAATAACCCGATGAAAGAACAAAGGCGCCTAATATTGATCGTCTTTTAACCTCTTGACCAAGGCCTAGACCGCGATTTTTAGTATAAAGTTCTTTGAGATTTTTAGCTTGGGTTTTGGCGATGCGTGAGTATCGAACTCCATCAAAACGGGCTAGATTAGCGCTTACCTCAGCGGGGACGATAATATAATAACAAGCGGTGGCATATTTAGTGTGGGGTAAACTAACTTCTTTAAATTTAATACCCAAACTTTTGAGTGATTTCATGACATCTTTTATTGATTTAGTAATGTCTTTATCAATTGTCTCATTGAAATATTCTTTAGGCAGACCAATAACCATTTCTTTAATTCGCTCTAGTTTTAGATTGAATAGTTCATCCCCATAGACAACTTCGGTGTTGCTGGTGGCATCGCGCGGATCATGGCCGCTAATAGTTTTAAAAAGAAGGGCGGCATCTTCCACGGTTTTGGCAATGGGACCGATTTGATCTAAACTAGAAGCCATAGAGATTAAACCATAACGGGAGACGGCGCCATAAGTTGGTTTGAGACCGACCACTTTGCAAAAATCGGCGGGTTGGCGAATTGATCCGCCGGTATCGGAGCCGAGGGCGGCAACGGCCATATGGGCGGCAACTGCCGCCGCTGAACCACCTGACGAACCGCCAGGCACTAGCTTGGGATCGCGAGGATTTTTAGTGGGTCCAAAAGCGGAGTTTTCGGTAGAGGCTCCCATGGCAAACTCATCCATATTTGTCTTACCTAAAAAGACCGCTTTTTCTTTACGTAGTTTTTTGATAACGGTAGCGTCGTAGACGGCTTGGTAGTTCTCTAGCGCTCTGGATGCCGCGGTGGTGGTTTGGCCGGTGATTAAGATGTTGTCTTTAATGGCTAGGGGGATGCCGGTGAGCATGCCAACGCGCTGGCCTTGAGCGATTGCCAAATCCGCCTCCTCGGCTTGGAGGTAGGCGCTGTTTTTATTAAAAGTAAGGAAGGCGTTGATTTTTTTATCAGTACGGTTAATCCATTTATAAAGTTGCTCGACCATCTCCAGCGCCCGGAATTCTTTGTTAATCAATCCTTCGTGGAATTTTTTAATTGTTAGATCATGCAATGTTGTCATAGTATTTTCGGTACCTTAAGGTATCCCCTATCTGTTTCGGGGAAGGATTCCATAATGCGTCCGATTTCATCGACGCTGGTAGTTTTTTTATCTAAATCAACCGTGTCTTGACGGAAAATATTTTTTAATTCAGTGCCACCGCTCATTAGCTCTATATCTATCGTATTAACTTTTTTTAACTCTTCGAAATAATCAAGGATTTTTTTAAGGTCTTTAAGAAATTTCTCGGATTCCTTGGGACTAAGTTTAATTCTTACTAGTTCGGCTAGATGGTCAAGGTGAGTTTTGTTGATGAGTTGCTTGGGCATATAAGGTAGTGTAACTTGTCATTTCGAGCTTGTCGAGAAATCTCATCACTATGAACGTACTGAGATCCTTCGACTTCGGCCACCTACAGCGACCTTCGCTCAGGATGACAGAAGGAGGCGAAACTCCTTCTCATCCAATATTTTCACCTTTAACTTCTTGGCTTGTTCATATTTAGAACCTGGATCGGCGCCAGCTACCACATAAGAGGTATTTTGAGAGACAGAAGAATTGACGTCGCCGCCTAGTTGGCGAATTTTTTCTTTAGCTTCACTGCGAGAAAACGAATCTAGAGTGCCGGTAAGGACAAAAGTTTTCCCGCTCAACCTAAGATTACCGCGTTCTCTGCGATCGCTCGCAATGACGAGCTGGACACCGGCTTCATCTAATTTTTCTAGAAGTTTAATATTACGTTTATCTTGAAACCAATCGTGAATGCTTTGAGCGACAACCGGGCCAATATCTCTAAGATTTTGTAAATCTTCTAAGCCCCAGTTAGTTACTTGATTTACAAAATCTTTAATTTTGAAATTTGAAATTTGAAATTTGAAATTGTTGGCTAATAAGCCGGCTGTTTCTTCGCCGACGTGCAAAATTCCCAAGCTATAAATAAACCTCGGTAAAGTAATTTTTTTACGAAGTTCAACTTCATTAATTATGTTTTCGGCTGATTTCTCGCCAAATCTTTCTAGAACTTCAATATCGCCTTTTTGCAGAAAAAAAATATCGGCGGCATCACTAATTAGTCCTTTATCAATAAAACAATCCAAAGTTTTACCGCCTAATCCTTCAAAATTAAAGGCTGGTTTGGAGACAAAATGCCGTAGAAACTCCCGCTGAACAGCGCCACACTTTTTATTACTACAGCGATAATAAACATTTTCTTTGATGATTTTTGAGCCGCAAAGCGGGCAATTTTCGGGCATTTGAAATGCTTTTTCTTTACCACTACGCAAATTTTTCAAAACATTGGTAATTTGAGGAATAACATCGCCAGCGCGAGAAACGATAACCGTATCCCCTATCTTGACGCCAAGTCGTTTGATTTCGTCGTAGTTGTGCAGAGTGGCATGGCTGATAGTTACACCAGCTACTTGAACCGGCTCCAGATGGGCAACAGGAGTTAAAATACCGGTACGGCCAATCTGTAGTTTAATATCTTTAATTTTAGTAGTGGCTTCTTTGGGTGAGAATTTATAGGCGATGCCGCTTCTTGGCGATTTGCCGACTATGCCAAGCCGGTCGCGCAAGCGGTTATCGTTTATGGAGATCACCGCTCCATCTATTTCATAAGGCAAATGATCGCGCTTTTTCTTTAGTTCACCGAAAAAAGCAAAGACTTTATCAATTATTTCAACCGCCCGGCCGTGGGGGTTGGTTTTAATACCCACTTTATTGAGATACTCATATTCTTTTGCGTGGGTGGGAAAAAGTTGGTAATAGCGGTTACTTTCATCACCGGCAATACCGTAAGCATAAAAGTCCAATTTGCGGTTTGCGGTAATTTTTGGATTGAGTTGGCGAATACTGCCTGCCGCCAGATTGCGCGGGTTGGCGTACATTGCGCCACCTTTTTTTTGTTGTTCTTTATTTATGCGCTCAAATTCTTTTTTTAATATAAAGACTTCCCCTCGTACTACTAGACGGCGTGGAATTTCGGATTTCGAATTTCGAATTTCGAGATTTAACGGAATTGCCTCAATCGTCTTAATATTTTGTGTTACCTCCTCGCCAATACGTCCATTACCTCGCGTTGCTCCTCTTACTAAAACTCCGTCTTCATAAACTAATTCAATAGCCAGACCATCCATCTTGGGATCGCAGTAAAACAATTTACCGTCATTCTGAGCTTGGCGAAGAATCTTTAAAGACTCTTCACGTTGTTCAGAGTGACCAGCTCCGCTAGATAAATAATTTTCCAGCCGTTTCAGCCAAGCTAACATATCTTCTTTAGAAAAGGCGTCGTTTAGCGAATTCATCCGCGAACTTTCTCCCTGCCAATTGATATGCTCGGCTTTTTTAAACTGTCGTAACGGTTTGCCGCCCACTCTTTGTGTTGGCGAATCAGACGTTACCAAATCCGGAAACTGCTGTTCTAAATCAAAAAGCTCTTTTTTTAGCGAGTCCAGCGCCGCATCCGAAATTTCCTGTTTATCTAAAACGTGATAAAGATAACGATGATGGCTTATTTCTTTTTTCAGTTTTTCTACCCGCTCTCGCGCTTCCTTTTTGTCCAATTTCTTGGCAATCATTATAAAATCAGTTTAGCATTTTACCGTTAATTTTTCTATTTTAGTGATTTGGTGATTTTTAATTAATTCAGTCTCATACTACTTTAGCTACGATCGTAGCTAAAGTAGTATGAGGTTATAAGATAATTATATTAGAGTATTTGTATAGTAGCGTTATTTTGTTTCTTTTTTTATTTTATCGATATTCAAAGTACCAAAGTTTTTAACCGTAAAGATATGTACGTGTCTATTTAGTAATCTCATTTTTTGAAGATCTAGGATAAATTCAGCCGATAGTTTACCAGTACCTTTAAAAACACTTTTTTGTAATGGTTTATAATCTAGCTTTATTAATACGTTCCTGAGCCAATCTCGTTTTATCCTGTCTCTCTCTGGTATATCAAAAATTATTAATTTGGTTGTTCTGCCCTTTTCTTTTTTATATTTTTCTTTTAAGGGTAGGTATTCATGGAAATAATTTCCCTTTAAATCTTCTAATACATCTCTAAAAAAACACTTCCCTTCGTGACTTAGTAGGAGCGCCACTCCATCTTTGGGAATGAGACTTTCTTTCTTAAGACGATGAAGAACGTTATTAATTTGACGCAAATTCTTAAAATAAATTTTACGATCTTCTCTCCCATCAAATTCACTTGATTTGCCTATTTCGTAAATTGCTCTACTTAAAGATAGTCGACTTCCCATACTTGGCCCTATCATCATCTTGGTTAATGTTTCCGTTGGCAAAGCAACTAATTCACTCAAAACTTCTAACACTCTTAATGTTACTTGTCCTTTTCTCAGACAGTTATATTGTTTTGCCCTCTTGTTTTTTATTTGTATTTTATTATGCATTTTTTATTATCTCATACTACTTTAGCTACGATCGTATGTAAAGTAGTATGAGATTTTTTAATTAAAAGAGTAGGAAGGTGAAAAAATAAAAAAGACCCGGGAGGGCGCGGCATGAAGCCGCCGCCTCGCCGGGTCGGGTAGCGAATTATCTTCAGTCTCTTGCGCAAACAACCGCCACCAAGCTGTTTGTTACGAGACCCCTCACACACCTCACCACAACCAGTACCGGATCTAAAGGTCCGGCCGCGCCCCAGAGATCGTAAATGGGGTCTGGATGTGGGCGGGTCTCACATCCATCCCCTCGCGATGGGACCTACCACCGCTGAGGGCATTGATGGCGAGGACCTGATAGCCTCAGAAATTAACGGATCCCGTAGGATGCCATCTCCTTCGTGAGGTTGTCTCCCGTCAACGGGTGTTTTAGTGGGACACTGAACCCTTCTACTGGATTCTCCCTAGTAGGTCCCGAACTAATAGATTGCGCCGAGCGGTCGTTCTTCTTCGACTAACTACGCTCTTCAGCACAATTTTTTATATTCGGGGGTAGTTTTTGGGCGGAACCACCAAACCGACGCGGTCGTCGGTCGCGGGTCAGATATTCTTCTTGTTCACGAGGTACTGAAACACACGCATATGGTGGTCTCCTTTCTTTTTCGGGGTTGTCAGGGTTCGGACGGGGGAGTTTTTACGCTTACTCCTCATCATTGCATTATTATAGCAAGCTGACAGAATTTGTCAAGTCCTTCTACTACCAACTGAACTAGTAGAAGAAATTGAAAATAAAAAGAAAGCTCTTTGGAGAATTGTTGAGAAAAATGTCTCGGAAATCACTTGAGCTTGGCCTCGCCGTAGGCGAGTCAAGTGATTGAGAGCAAGGAGCGGCTCGCCGCTGGAAGCGAGTCGACTCCGGTTTTTCGAGACAATTACTCCAAAGGCTGTTTCAAACCTAAACGATTTCTTCCGCTAGTGAAAAAACCTTATCAAAGCCCTTTTCTTTGATTTCGCGGGGAATGGGACCGAAGATGCGAGTGGCGCGGGGTTCTTTTTTATCATTAATCAAAACCACCGCGTTTTCATCAAAGCGAATGTAGGAGCCATCGAGGCGGCGAGTGGGCGCCGCTGTTCTAACAACGAGGCACTTAACGATATCTTTTTTCTTAACTTGTTTGCGCGGTTCAGCTATTTTAACCGAAGCAATCACAATCTCGCCCAAGCGGGCGTAATGTTTTCTGGTGCCGCCGGGTATGCGGAAAACCTTAATCATTTTAGCTCCTGAATTATCGGCTACTTTTACTAATGATTCTTCTTGTAACATAATTAGATAATTTTCCAGCGTTTATCTTTGGATAACGGTCGGGTTTCTTCGATGGTTACTTGATCGCCGGTTTTATGCTGATTATCAGGATTATCGGCTTTAAATCTTGTGCTTACCTTGTAGTATTTATGGTATTTGGGATGTTTTTTTAAACGAGTAATTTCAATTACGGCAGTTTTCTGCATTTTGTCGGAGACCACCACGCCTTGTAACTTTCTTTTTATTGTTGGTGTATTCATAATTAAAGATCCTTCGCCTCTAGCTCAGGATGACCGAGGGAAAGATGTTGATTGATAAATGTCATGATCTGGGCGATGTTTTTTTTCGTCGCCTTAATCTCCTGCACATTCTTAACCTTTCCGGCGGCTAAGTCAACCTTTAACTGCCAAAGTTTATCACGGTTTTCTTTTAGTTGTTTTTGCAGTTCCGTTAGCGGTTTGTTTTTCAATTGTTCTAGTTCCTTCTTTTTCATAAACGTTCAATTACCCTAGTTTTTACTGGTAGTTTGTAGCCGGCTAATTTTAACGCCTTTTTAGCTTTATCTTTATCGGTAACACCGTCAAGCTCAAATAAAACACGGCCGGGGCGAACCGGAAAAACATAATGATCAACCGATCCCTTGCCTTTACCCATACCCACTTCGGGCGGTTTTTGGGTGATTGGCTTGTCGGGAAAGATGCGGATGTAAACCGACCCTTCACGTTTTAGAAAGTTAGTCATAGTACGCCGCGCTGACTCTATCTGGCGAGAAGTAACCCATGCCGAGCTTTCGGCTTTTAGTCCCAAACCGCCAAAAGCGAGGGTTGTGCCCCGGGTTTCTACTTGGCGTTTACGCGAACGTCCTTTTTGCCATTTTCTATGTTTTACTTTTTTGGGTGTTAACATACGTCATCAAAGATATCTCCTTTATATATCCAGACCTTGATGCCGATTGTTCCATAAGTGGTGTAAGCCGTGGCGGTAGCAAAATCAATGTTAGCTCTAAGCGTCTGTAGAGGCAAACTGCCTTTAGCAAGCCATTCTTTGCGGGCGATTTCCGCGCCATTGAGCCGTCCTTTTACTTGAATTTTTCCCCCTTTAGCTTCTCGATTTTGAATGATAGAGTCAAGATATTTTTTTATTACCCGACGATAGGGCATACGTCGCTCAAGGTCAGCGGCGATATTTTGGGCAACGTTAGCGGCGGCAATCTCCCCTCTTTTAAGATCGTCGGCCACCAAATTAATTGATGGCAGAGTACTCTCCTTGATGCCTTTTTTACGGTATAACTTTGTTAACTCGGACTTAATTAAGGCCGCCAATTCTTCAATACCTTTTCCGCCACGACCGATAATCAAACCTGGCCGGGCGGCTTTTATGACAATCCGAACGTCTTTGGCGTTTCTTTCTATAACAATCTCAATAATACCGGCGGAACCTATCTTCTTTTTTATGACATTTCTAATGAGAGTATCTTCCTCTAGCCGATTTTTGAGAGTGCCATTACTAAACCAGCGTGCGCTCCACAGCTTAGTGATGCCTAATCTAAATGAATTTGGTTGAATTTTTTGTCCCATAATTAAACGTTTTTTCGCCTAAAGAGCTTTTTAAGGAAACCGCCCCTTTTCTCTCTACTGAGTTTTTCATCAGTTCTTGCTTCTCTTGTTTTTTCCTCAGCTTTCTTCTCTTCAACGATTTTTTTCTTAGTGACGGTTTTTTTCTCCTTTTTTTGTTTCTTATCTTTTTTAGGAACTATAACATTAAATTGTGGTTGAACAATACCTTCTTTCTCTTCCAGAATTAAGGTAATATGGCTCATTTTTTTCTGAATTGCGGTCGCTCTTCCCCGAGCGCGAGGTAGCATCCGTTTAAGCATCGGGCCTTGGTCAACTTTAATACTAGCAACGTAGAGTTTGTCAGTATTTATCTCTCGGTTTTTGGCGTTAGCCATTGCTGAGCGAAGTAATTTTAATATAGCTGGGGCGGAACGTTGGGTTTTTTTGAGCAACTGCGCCTCGGCTTCTTTGACAGGCAGACCTCTTATAACGCCGGCAATCAACCGCGCTTTACGCGGTGTAATTTTCAGATATTTTAATGTGGCTGTTGACTGTTTCATATTGTTATACCTTTTCTTTCTTAGCTGTTTCGCGGGCGGAAATGGCGGCCTTTTGTTCTAAGTCTTTCTGAATTTTTCCACCGTGCTTAACAAAAGTTTTGGTGAGCGAAAACTCTCCTAGTCGATGGCCGACCATTTCTTCTTTGATAGTAATAAGGATAAATTTTCGTCCATTATGAACGCCGATAGTATAACCAACCATTTCCGGGGATATTTCCGAGGCTCGGGCGTAAGTATTGACTACGTTCTTTGTATCGCCCGGCTGAAATTTCGCCAGCTTTTTTAATAGTTTTTGGTCAACATAAGGACCTTTTTTTGAACTTCTAGACATATTATTTTCTTTTAGTAGTTCTACGTTTAATAATCAACTTGTTCGACCACTTGTTTTTTTTACGGGTCTTACGGCCACCGGTAACATTACCCCATTTATCCTTAGGACGTTTGGTACCACGAGGCTGGCGTCCTTCACCGCCGCCGTAGGGATGATCACACGGATTCATTGCCGAACCGCGGACCGTTGGCCGAATACCTAGCCAACGAGAGCGTCCCGCTTTGCCGATATTTACCAAACGCTGATCGGAGTTGGAAACTTGGCCGATGGTCGCTAAGCCATTCCAAGACACTTTACGCACCTCACGCGAAGAAAGTTTGAGGTCGGTATAGCCGTCGCTGTGAGCTAAAACTTGAGCAGATGAGCCGGCAGAACGCGCTAATCTGCCACCCGCTCCCCTTTGCAATTCAATGTTATGAACATGATAACCGATGGGAATGTTTTTGAGAGACATTCGGTTGCCGATTTTAACTGGAGTTTTTTCGGCGGTGATGATTTTACTGCCAACTTTGATGCCTATCGGCGCCAGCACATAGCTTCTCAGGCCGTCTTTGTATAAAATGCGGGCGATGAAGGCCGTACGATTGGGGTCGTATTCCATTTCTTCCACTATAGCTGGGATATCAAACCGCTCCTGCTTAAAATCAACCATACGGTACAATCTTTTGTGGCCGCCACCTTGATGACGCATGGTTATTCTACCCTGATTGTTTCTGGCGCCAGTTTTTTTAAGCTGCTTAACCAAAGCCTTCAGCGGCTTCTTGGTGGTTATTCCAGAATAATCAACGGTACTCATTTGCCTCCTTGATGGCGATGTTGGTTTATATTTTTTCATAGTGATAAGATCTCTCGGCTACGCTCGAGATGACGAGGTAGCTACTGTGGTAATATATCTAATTTTTGGCCCGCCTTTAGGGTGACAATCGCTTTTTTATAACCCGGTTTAACGCCCTTGGTTCGTCCTAGGCGGCGAGCTTTGGGCTTGGTATTGATAATATTAACATCAGTTACTTTTACCTTATATTCACCCTCAATAACCTTTTTAATTTCCGGTTTGGTGGCATTGTTGCGTACTAAAAATAAATACTTGCCCAATACGCCCATATCAGTCCCCTTCTCTGTTATTAATGGATTTTTTATTAAAAACTTGTTCATTTTATTTTATATCTTTAATTGCCTCCTTTTCTATCAAAATATTTTTATACTTTAATAGATCAATTACATTTAATGAATTGGCGGCCAAGCATTTGGTTTTGGGAATATTGGCGCAGGCGCGGTAGATTGCTTTATTGTCGACGGTCGGTATCGCTAGAACATTAAGCATCTTTAAGGTGGTGAGTATGGCGTGCAAGGTTTTGGTTTTAGCCTCTTTCAACTTCAGATCGTCAATTATTTTAAGTTCGCCGTCGCTTACTTTTTTGGACAAAACGCTATAGAGGGCTATTTTGACCATTTTTTTATTGATTTTCTTTTCATAGTTTCTATCTTTAGTTGGGCCAAAAGTTACGCCACCGCCAGCCCAGATTGGCGATCGGGTTGAACCATGGCGCGCTCGGCCAGTTCCTTTTTGCCGCCACGGTTTCTTGCCACCACCCCGTACCTCGCTTCTGGTCTTGGCATGCGCCAAAATCTGTCTTTTATTGGCGGTCTTAACTAAAACAACCTGATGAACAAGGTCGGGATTCCATTTTGCACCAAAAATCTTATCATCTAATTCTACTTTCCCAGCCGCTTCATTTTTTATGTTATAGACAGAAACTTTCATAATTAATTTCTATATAATTAGGTGAATTATTGAATTTCTATTACCGGGTATCGCTCCTTTTAATGACACCTCCTTTTTTTCAACATTTATCTCAATAATCTTGACTTTTTTCAAAGTTGTCTTATCGCCACCCATGCGGCCGGCCATTTTCTTGCCAGGCATAACACGCTGTGGACCAGTACTGCCAATCGAGCCTGGGGCTCGATGACGATCCTTCTGACCATGACTTTTAGGTCCACCATGAAAACCGTGGCGTTTAACGACGCCCTGAAAACCCTTGCTTTTAGAGGTGCCGCTCAGCCGCACGGTTTCACCCTCTTTTAAAGACGATAAATCGCCGTCGTCAAACTTAACCACCGTTACCGGCACCACTTTCTCATCCTTGAAAATCTGGGTCATTTTCAGTTTTTTACCTATCAACTTAGACATAAGTAATTTAGGGATTATAAAACAAAACAACCCTTATTGCAAGTTTTTATAAGACAAGCAACGCCGATACGGTCTTCGAGAACCGCGGTCCGATTTTTCCAGCGAAAATCGGCCGCTTAGCTCTCGGCGAATTTCCTTCGACAAGCTCAGGACCGAGCAAATTCGCCTCCGAGATATTCTCTCAGGCCATCCGGCGTTGCTTGTCCCCGCTGATAAAAGCTTTCAATTACTGTTTTAAATTTTGAAGTAATAAAACAGCGGCGCTGGTATTGTTTCGAAAAGTGTCTCGCCTGCCCGCAACGCCTGGCGTAGCGAGGCGGTCGGGGAAATCGCTTGAGCTTGGTGTCGCCGTAGGCGACTCAAGCGATTGAGAGCAAGGACAGCTCGCCGCTGCCTGCCCGCTATCGCTACGCGAAGCGTGGCGGGCGGGGAGCGAGCTGAGCCGTCTTTCTCGAAATAATACCAACGCCGCTGTTTTTCTATATCATCTTGATCTCAATATCTATTCCCGCCGGCAAAGTTAGTTTGGAGAGCGAATCAATAATACTTTGGCTGGGCTGAAGGATATCGATTAGCCGCTTATGAACCCGCAATTCAAATTGCTCCCGTGAATCCTTGTGGACAAAAGTGGACCGATTGACGGTATATTTGTGATTTTCAGTTGGCAAGGGTACGGGACCGATGACCTCAACATCATGTCTCTTGGCCACCTCGATTATTTGGCGACAAGAAGAGTCAATCAGCTTGTTGTCATAGGCCTTAACTTTAAGCCGCAATTTTGAATTATCCTCTTTTTTAGGCATACGCAGATCCTTCCTGCCCGAAACGCTACGCGTATCGCTGCGGGCGGGCGCTAACGCTCAGGATGACAACTAAAGTTGTCACTTAGTAATTTGTGTAACGACGCCGGCGCCGACGGTCTTGCCGCCTTCGCGGATAGCAAATCGCTGTTTTTCCTCCAAAGCGATCGGTGAGATTAGTTTAACATTAATCTTGACCGTGTCGCCAGGCATTACCATCTCCATACCTTCCGGCAAAATAACCTCGCCCGTAACATCGGTGGTACGAATGTAAAACTGGGGTTTGTAACCCTTGAAGAACGGGGTGTGACGACCACCTTCCTCTTTGCTTAAAACATAAACCTCGGCTTCAAACTCGGTGTGGGGACTGAGCGTGCCTGGTTTGGCTAAAACTTGACCTCGTTCCACATCTTCCTTTTTAGTACCCCGCAAGAGAATACCAACATTGTCGCCGGCGCGGCCTTCGTCCAACAGCTTATTGAACATTTCCACTCCGGTAACAACGGTTTTCTGCAAGTCACGCAAACCAACAATTTCTATTTCCTCGTTAATTTTAACAATACCGCGTTCTATTCTGCCGGTAACTACGGTGCCCCGGCCTTCAATTGAGAAGATGTCCTCAATAGGCATCAAGAATGGCTTTTCAATATCTCGCACCGGCTCGGGAATATACTCATCCAAGGCGTTAATTAAGTCCAAAATTGGCTTAGCCGCCTCATCATCAGCGCTGGCCGCCTCAAGAGCTTTTAGAGCAGAACCACGAATAATCGGGGTCTCATCTCCGGGAAATTCATATTTTTTAAGCAATTCGCGAACTTCGGATTCAACCAGGTCAATTAGTTCGGGATCGCTAACTTGGTCAACTTTGTTCAAAAAGACCACGATTTGCGGTACGCCAACCTGACGGGCTAATAGAATATGCTCTCGTGTTTGGGGCATGGGGCCGTCAACCGCCGAAACTACTAGAACTGCGCCATCCATCTGGGCGGCGCCGGTAATCATATTTTTGATGAAATCGGCGTGGCCGGGAGTATCAATGTGGGCATAGTGCCTCTTTTCCGATTCGTATTCGGAGTGATGAATGGAAATTGTGATACCACGCGCTCTTTCTTCTGGAGCGTTGTCAATTTGGTCAACAGTCTCCTCTTTGGTAATCAGACCTTTTAGTTTTAATATATGGGTAATAGCCGCTGTGAGCGTGCTTTTGCCGTGGTCAACGTGGCCAATGGTGCCGACATTGACGTGGGGCTTTGTTCTCTCAAATTTTGCTTTTTCTGCCATAAAATTTGTTTGTGTAATTTATTGTATATTTGCTACGACTTTTTACTTAATTTTATATTTTTACAGATAGTGAAAAGTATACAAATAAGATGGGGTTCCTGTCAATAGCAAAGTCAGATTTGTATTTTACAGACCGCTTCGATTACTAAAGAAATTAACTTC
>JBDRBW010000023.1:0-8576 GCA_043822345.1 Patescibacteria group bacterium | reverse complement strand
CTTATAAGTAAGCGATCGCTTACCTATAAGTATGTAGTTCTCAGACAGTTTGGTTTTCTAAAATAAAATTATTCTCCACTTGTTAGTTTTATAAGTAACTGCCTGCCCGCAATCGCTACGCTCAAGCGTTGCAGGCGGGCGTTTCGCTTTTAGTCGCATAAATGCGTATCGGATTGTTATTCGCTTTCTGTTAAAATTAAAAAGATATGTTAAAAGAAAAAATAAATGAAAATTTGATGGTGGCTATGAAATCTGGCGACGCTTTTGCTGTTGAGGTATTAAGAGGATTAAATGCCGTTTTGCATAATAAGGAGATTGAGAAAAGGAGTAAGGAAGGAGAAGATGAGTTAACTGACGAAGAGGTGGTTGAGGTTTTGAGTAGGGAGGTAAAGAAACGCAAGGAGGCGGTGGAGCTATATAAACAGGGCAATCGGCCTGAATTGGCGGAAAAAGAAGAAAAGGAAATGGTAATAATTCAAAAATACTTGCCGGAGCAGATGAGCGAGGAGGAGGTTGAGAAAGTGGTTAATGAACAGATAAAGATTCTTCGCTCTGCTCAGAATGACGGCGAATCGAGTTTTGGTAATGTTATGAAGGCGGTAATGGCTGAATTGAAAGGCAAGGCGGACGGAAAAGTTGTTTCGGAGATAATCAAAGAGAAACTTCAATAATAAGTCATTGCGAGCGGAGCGTGGCAATCTATTTTGTAATAGATAAACGGCTCACTTTGAAAGTGAGCCGTTTATTGTTTTTTGATTTTTGGCGGGATTTTTTTTATAATAGGGACAACTACCAATTAATAGTCATTTCGAGCCTGTCGAGAAATCTCATCAACGTGACGACTATGAGATCTTTCGACTTCACTTCGTTTCGCTCAAGATGACGAAGTTTGTGCATGCGTAAAGTAATAATTTCTTTAGATAAAAAATTCAAGAAGGATGAGGAGGCGGTGAAGAAGGCCTTGGGGAAGTTGGATAAGATTTTAGGTTTGAAGGGGACTTATCTTGAGGTGTATTTGGTGAAGGATGATTTTACCGTCCATTCTTTTGAGCCGCCGAAAGATTTTCCACGGCCGGATATTGGGAAATATAAAAACTTGGGGGAGATACATTTGGGAATAAAAAGATTGCCGCGCTTCGCTCGCAATGACGGTATAAAATTTTGCTTAATTCATGGGTTGTTGCACTTGTTGGGTTATGGCCATAAGAAAAAAAGTGATAGAATTAAAATGGAAGAAAAAGAAGAGGAATTATGCCGCAAAATTTTTTAGTTGGATTAGATGTCGGGTCTTCTACGGTCAAGGCCGCGATCGCGGAAGTTAAGGGCAATAAGCTAGCCCTGCTTAAGATTTTAAAGATGCCTTCGCGGGGTATGCGCAAGGGGGTGGTGGATGACGTAGTGGAGGTGACGGGAGCGGTCAATCAGGTGTTAAGCGAGGTAAAGAAAGATTATCATAACGCTCACAAAAACATTTTTTTGAATACCGGAAGCGCCCAGATTCGCGTTCAGCAGTCGCGGGGCATCGTGGCGGTATCGCGGGCTGACTATGAGATTTGCCACGACGATATGGATAGGGTGATTAAGGCCTCGGAGGCGGTCAAATTGCCGCCCAATCGGATGATTTTGCATACCATTACTCGTGAGTTCGTGGTGGATGGCGTGGGGGAAATAAAAGACCCCTTGGGGATGATTGGTAATCGGTTGGAAGCTAATGTGTTGTTGGTAGAAGCGTTTTCGCCGGCAATCAAGAACTTGAGCAAGTGCGTAGAGACTAATGGCGGTGATATTAGCGGTTTAATTTATGGTCCGCTAGCCAGCGCCAAGAGCGTGCTTTCCAAAAACCAGATGAGTTTAGGGACGGTGGTGGTGGACATTGGTTTTGGCACAACGGGAATGGCGGTCTATGAGGATGGTAAGTTGGTTCATTCGGCAATTTTTCCTTTTGGCGCCGGTAATGTGACTAATGATTTGGCGATTGGTTTGAAGACGTCTATTGAGACAGCGGAGGCGATTAAATTTTCTTTCGGCGCGGCGGTGGCGAAAGATATGCCGGCGCGGGAGATGATTGATTTAAAGAAGATTGACCCGCGAGCCAAGGGGATGACGGCGCGCCGTTTTGTGGCGGAGATTGTAGAAATTCGTTTAGCAGAGATTTTTGAGCATGTTAATAACGAGTTGCAAAAGATAGAGCGAGAGGGCAAACTGCCGGGCGGGGTGGTGTTAGTCGGCGGCGGCGCGAAAATGCCCGGTTTGCCGGATTTAGTTAAACAAAGAATGCGTCTGCCGGCGCAGGTGGGCATTCCCGATGTTTCCAATATGGAGGTGGTGAGCGGCGAGCTGGCTCTGCAAATTGAGGATCCGGAGTTTGCCTGCGCGCTGGGTTTGCTGATGTGGGGCGGGGAAAAACAAGCGCGATTGGAAAAGGGATTTTCGTTCAAGATGCCAATGCAGGGAGCGGTGAGGAAAGTAATAAACTACTTCGTCCCGTAAAAAGTGGCCAATGACCATTTTTCAGTGACCAATCAGTGGCCAATGTGATAAGTGACCAATTACTCCTGATTGCAAGATTATTGCAAATACATTATCCTGTAGGTGATGAAGAAGGGGGTTAGAAGTAAGCGGAATAAGGCAAGTATTAAGGTAGTTGGTATTGGCGGGGGCGGGGGGAACGCGGTAACGCGGATGAAGGAAGGTTTTGTGCGCGGTATTGAGTTTATTGCGATTAATACCGATACGCAGGATTTGGATTATTGTAATGTCCATCGGCGGTTGCATATTGGTCGGGCGGTAACACGTGGCTTGGGAACGGGGATGAATCCGGAATTAGGTCGGCAGGCGGCTGAGGAGAATAAGACCGAGATTGCCGAGGTATTAAGCGGGGCTGATTTGGTTTTTATTACCGCTGGCTTGGGCGGTGGCACTGGATCGGGCGCCTCGCCGATTGTGGCCGATATTGCTCGCGAAGTGGGCGCGTTGGTGGTGGCGGTGGTGACCAAACCCTTTACTTTTGAGGGTGGCCAGCGGGCGCAGATTGCTGACGACGCTTTTAATAAATTAAGGGAGAGGGTGGATACTCACATTGTCGTCCCCAATGACAAGATTTTTGAGATTATTGGCAATGACACATCGATTACTAAGGCGTTTAGCGCCATTGACGATGTACTGCGGGGGGCGGTGCAGGGCATTGCGGAGCTGATTGCTATGCCCGGTATTATTAATGTGGATTTTGCCGATGTGAAGACGATTATGCAGAGTTCAGGTTCGGCGCTGGTGGGCGTGGGCGTGAGTTCCGGTCGGCAGAGGGCGGCGAGCGCTGTTAATCAGATTCTAACCTCGCCGTTACTGGAAACTTCACTAGAGGGCGCTAGGGGGTTGTTATTTGGCGTTTCCGGCGGTCGGGATTTGAAGATGGCGGAGATTAATGAGGTGGCGAAGATTATTACTGCCAACGTTGATTCCTCGGCGAAGATTATTTTTGGCGCCTATCATGATCGTAAATTGGCTAAGGGCAAAATTAGGATTACTTTAGTAGCGACTGGTTTTGGCGTGGAAGGCCTGCCGCAAAATATATCTAATGGGGCGGAGCTGAAAACTAGTTCGTTGTTTGGCGAAGAGGAAAATGGATCGGCATCCAGTCAAACTCGACTACCACAAAAGCCGATTAATGGTCCGCAGAATGAGCAGATAAGTAGTAATCGGGCAAGGGCATATACTGAAGTTGAAAGTAAAAAGTTGAAAATTGAAAGTAAAAATAACAAGGAAGATGATATTAGAAAAGATAAATCCGCCTCTACCAAGGCTACGGCGGACGAAGAAAGAAAAACTAACTCAAATAGCAAATCTCCCGATATGTGGGACATTCCGGCGTTTTTAAGACGGAAGAAGAATTAAATTATTGACAAACTTCTATAGGCGGCAAGCATAATTTTTCGTTAGCCGGTGGTGATGTTGGTGATGTGAAAAATATGTTATTTTGCTCTCCTAGATAACTACTACCTGAACCGGCAATGAAGTCAGACGACTCTTCTTGCATATCGCTATTTATATTTGAGTACTTGGAGATGAAATTTGACATTGAGGAAGCGGCCGGAGCTGTCCAATTTGTACTAGAGTCGTCGGTCCATGGTATCCAGTTGAATAATCCTGGAATTGTGTGCGGTGCTAAGCTGGCAGTTAATGGAGGCTGAATTACGGTGGCTGGTAGGTTCCATTTGTCGCCAAAGCGACGCGGATGAGCACCAATGGGTGTACCAAATACTTGGTATTGCATGGTTATTGCATTTCTAGAGCCGTTGTTATTAACTATGGTAGATATAGAAAGTCGATGTTCGTTAAAATCTTTTATTATTTCACGAATATTTTCTCCGGTAGGGGTTTGACCGGTAATACCGCCTACTTTTAGCTGATTATCAGACCGCGTGGTGCGGTTATAGTTGTATTCTAGATTACCACCAATCGGCTCGTCATCTTTGGAGGTAACAGTTACGCTTCTTAGGTCCCAATAAACGCCTCCTCGAGCGATTTCTGTTTGTCTACTGGCGATTACCTTTCTCTCGATTTTTTTAGTAGGTGTAGTTGTTAAGTCTGTTTCGGTGTAAGTATCTCCCCATTTTTCTTCTATATTATTACCACCATTATGAGGTTGTTGGATTTCTTGTTTAACCCGTTTTTTCTCTACTTGTGTCTCGGTACCACTAATTAAGAGGTTGTCATGTACCTGATTAAACTCATCAGTATAAAAGTCGTGGCCTATTTGGTCAAAATTATAGGTAGCGAGGTTCTGTTCCGATTTTATATTTTTATAAGGCGTAGAATCTGCTCTAGATGAATCATAAGGCCAAACGTTCTCTATGTTGTGTGTTGAGTAAACGGTCGCATATGGCTCTTCTGGAGTGCCGCTGTTATGACCATGATAATCTGTCCGAGTGAAATATTCGCTACTGTTTGTTCCGGAAGCACTGGAATTGCCCGTAACATTTGTCGTTGATATGTTACCCTCGCGATATTTCTTTTGTGTAAAGTATCCGCTACTAGTAGGTTCGAGGAGGTAGGTGTCAATAAGATTGTCCGATGTTTCATAACGTACGCCAAAAGAGCATTGAGGTTCGCAGAGTGTTCGGCGGCGCTGGGTCATTCTTCCCCAATTATTATCTGACAATCGTATAACGTTGTCGGCTGGGAAAAAGTAATGCTCACTATTTTCTTTTTCGACGAGTTCAATACGATATTGACCGGTGGTAGTTTGACCTTCGGTTCCGTCGAGGATTTTTGTTAGGTTTTGCATAAAGGAGCCAGGAGTTCTGATCTCATGCCACCATTTTTTAGTTGTATCTAGAATAGGAGTGGTGGATGGGGCATATGTGTAGAAATTGTAATAGTATGTTTTTTCGTCTATTTCTGGTACTGACCAGACGTCAATCTCTCGTCCTGGTAGAAGTGATCCGGCCTCAGTGTGTTTTATTATTAATGTTTTTTCTAGGCCTATGCGCCCCTCACTACCTACGCCAAAATCACCAAAAGTATCCCCACTGCTCATTCGACCGGGCCATAATTTTGGTTCGTTATAATAAAACGGCCATGGTCGATCTGGATATTCGGAGGTGTTGGCTGATCTTTGCCATCTTCGATAGTTTATATTTGTTTCATAATCGCCACTAGCCCAGAATTCTGTGCCTTCATTATGCCAGTCCATTTTTTCAGTAAAAAATTCGGAACCGAAAACTTCATTGTATTTAATCCAATAGCGCCTGTGATCCGAATCATTGCGATCAACAATTGTCATGTGCCAATCCCACTTTCCATCGTTACTTCCACCGATATAGTGACGACCGAGTAGATGATAATAGTCACCTATTACTGGTGATCCTCTTGACCTTCCAAAAAATGGACTTTCCAAGAGTAATCTTGGTAGCTTATGACTACTACTTACTGCTGGCTCGACCAAAAAGGGTTCATCCGCGGCGCCTATACCTATTATATAGACCGAGTACTCTACGTAAGAGCCGGCATCAATTCTTTTGACTACACCTACTGCGTCTGGGTCGTTATTGCCTCTAAAATTATATTTTTCACATGCCCATGTATTCGGCGGGAGTGGATCGGGACACGCGATATTATAAGACGCTTGTCCAGAAGCGGTTACGCTACTACCTGGTGGAGATGATACGGATGACACCAGATTCAATAAGCTGGGAGTAATTGAATTAGAGGCAACATCGCTTGGTGGAGATGGGGGAGCGGCGGTAACAACTTCTCCGGGGTCGGGTACGGTTTCAATAACTTGAGGAATGGCTCCTAACCAGTATGGTGTCGTGGGAGGAGATGGAGGCGGTGGTGGTGGTGGCGGAGGTGGTGGAGCCCCGAAGGTAATAACCGGCGGAGTGGCGACGGAAAATGAGGCATAGGGGCCGGGAGACCCAAAAGTAGCTTCATTTACGTACTGTATTACTTCTTCATTAGTAATGTCAGGCGGATGGTGAAGCCATTCGGGAATGATGCTGACACCACCAACATTACTAGTGTCGCTGATTTCACTAGTAGTAGTAATTCCTGTGGTATTCGCTATAACAAAACAAGGGGAATCGCTAAGAAAACAATCTAGCATTGAAGTACGAAAAACATCGCTGTCTACCCCAGTTATTGTTCCGGTTTCCGGTGGCGCTGTTTCTGCCGCTTGCGGAAAAACCAGCTCACCGAATTGACTGCCAACAAAAACAATAATTAACAACAACAAAACCGCGCCCAGTATATGAAATATGTCAACTCGTTTTTTGACCATTGTTATAATTATATCATAAATAAACGGTCGCCTAAGGCGACCGTTTATTTATTTATTCGTCGTCACTGCTCTCGTCTGCGTCTTCTACAGTTTCCTCTTCTACTTCTTCTTGCTTTGTTTCGTCTTCCATATTAAAAAACCTCATAGAGGTTTGTTTTTCGACCTTATCAGCTTAAATTGCTGATGTGTTGATTATAGCATAGTAGTGAGAAGGGATGTCAATATCTGGTAGAAGGCGGTATTTTGTGGTATAATATAAACAAGTTTATGAGAAGCGGGATTATAAAAAAATACTTTTGGGATGTTGATTTTGAGAAGTTGGATAAGAAGAAGGATGCTCAATATATAATCGCTAGAATTTTGGAAAGTGGCGACGAAAAAGCTAAGCAATGGCTTTTTAAGCAATACCCTAAAGCGAAAATAAAGCAGGTTTTGAATTCTAGCGGGCGAGTGTCGGCTCGATCCCGCGCTTATTGGGAATTAATTCTTGGGCTATGGAAAAAGAAAACTACCAAAAAATTCTCGGGAAGAAAACCGGGCGTGATTTGGAGATATTAAAAAAAGTGGATTTACCGAAAGGTTTCTATTTAGCTGGTGGCACTGGCGTGGCTTTGTTTTTGAAGCATCGCCGGTCATTTGATTTGGATTTTTTTACTCAGAAATCTTTTCGGGCTGATTTATTGGTCAAAAAATTGGCCAAAGCGGGTAAATTTAGGTTGGAAAGGAAAGGGGAAGGAACTATTTTAGGCTACTTTGGTGAAACGCGGGTGTCGTTTTTTAGCTATCCCTATCCATTAATTAAGCCATTGCGGAAGATAAACGGGATAATGGTGGCGGATATATTAGATATTGCCTGCATGAAACTCGATGCTATTGCTAGTCGAGGATCGAAAAAAGATTTTATTGATTTGTACGAAATAATTCAGAGTGGGCATAGTTTAAAGGATCTGCTTGGTTGGTTTAATCAAAAATATAAGGGGCTGGATTATAATATATTGCATCTCAAAAAAGGATTGGTGTATTTTGATGACGCGGACAAGGAACGTGGATTGATTTTATTGAAAGATATTGATTGGGAAGAAGTAAAAGATTTCTTTCGGCAAGAGTTAAAAAACAGCTCAATAGATTGAACTGTTTTTAGATTCTTCACTATGTTCCCGCCGACGCTAACCAACCTTCGCATAAAGCTACGGCGCGGCGAGGAGCTATGGCGGACAAGCAGAATGACGATTACAACGCCAACAATTCGGTGACGCGGACTTGGATGATGACGATGGTGTGCTGGATGAGGGCTAATAATAATTGTCGAATTGCCGCGATAGAGGTTGTTCGGTAGGTTTGCAGTTGACCGGCAGAGTTTAAGAGTGAAATCGCTACCACAACATTACTGGTGTCGTTGCTAAGTCCAGAAGTGCCGCCAGCGGCCAATGTTGAGGCCGGGGTACCGGCTATTCTTTGCAGAACCGCAACGGCACTTTCTCCAGTTACCGTGGTTGTGGCGCCGGTCGTAACTGCTACGCCTTCAGTAGTATCGTTGTAACTGGTACAATCCGTGTCTGCTGGATAGTCGGTCTTCCCATCAAGGTCGTTGTCTACGCCGTCAACACATTGGGCAATGCCGCCTCCACCGCCTCCACCGCCGTAAGCGAGGACGCTGTTTGCCGACACCGATACGAGCGCTAAAGCCAGCGCTATGATGAATACTTTTTTCATAATCTTTGTTTATTTTTTAATTTATATTTGTAATTATAGTGGAGTGAAGATTTTATGCAAATGACAAAACTGTGGATAACTTTTT
>JBDRBW010000022.1:0-35338 GCA_043822345.1 Patescibacteria group bacterium | reverse complement strand
ATTAGAACGTAAAAACAAACGTTCTTATCTCGTCATCCTGAAGGCAAGGCCTGAAGGATCTTAAAAAAGATTCTTCGCCTGTGGCTCAGAATGACACGAATGCGCGTATGAAAAATAAAAATATCTTTTGGCTCATTGTAGTCGTCGTGGTCGTGGTTTTAATCGCTAGTTGGTATGTTTATTCAAACTGGTCTGATGGGTTGTTGGCGTTGGCTGGCACCAAAGCTTGTATGGGTGATTTCACTAGTTCAGGAACTTGTACTGGCGGAGGTGTTTGTTTAAGTCCAAATCTTGCGAATCCTCATTATTGTCAAAAAGGCAGCTATGCTGGTTGCACTTGGACATTCAGCGATGGAAGTACTTGTGAGGAAGCGGGTAGTGGCACAGGCACGGGAGGAACAGGCACGGGAGGAACGGGTGGCACCGGCGCTTTTCAGGCAGCTGTAGATATTCTCAATAGCAATCAAACCAAGCTTAATGCATTGCAAGGCGCCTTGCAGAATATGGGCGTTAGCTTTTAGCGGCATTGACTAGGATACTTTGAATTACGAAACGTCATTCTGAGCTTGTCGAAGAATCTCAGTACTTTCAGTAATGCAATAATTATGAGATCTTTCGACTTCCCCCGCATCAAGTGCGGGGTTCGCTCAAGATGACGAAACCGGCATTTCGTAATTCAAAGCAGGCTACATAGTTTTATGAAAACCTCAAGATTCTTCACTTCGTTCAGAATGACATGCTGTGTTGTGTTTTTAGTGTTAGTTGTAAGTTTAAGTTTCTCATCAGTTGTTTGGGCGCAAATCACAACTCCCACCACCGACCAAGAATTACTCAACGCCGCTATTGCTCAATCGGAAGCTATCGATAACCTTTTACTGACAGCTGCTATTCAACAAAGTAATCTCATCGATCAGTTATTATTAGCCGCCGCTTTGTATCAACAGAGCTTAATTAGAGATTTTAGAGATTTTCTTTTAGCTATTTACAACTATTGCCGGCCGTCTGGAGATAATAATGAACAGCCGTGGTACGGAGTTTTTCCTTAGTTTATGAATCTCATCGTGTCATTCTGCCGTGTCCTTCCGTAGCTCGAGAAGCGAAGGAGGAAGTCGTACGAAGAATCTTTAAGATTGCCACGCTTCGCCGAGTCCGACTCGGCTTCGCTCGCAATGACATAGGATCCTTCACTGCGGTTCAGGATGACGCAACAATAAACGGCTCACTTTCAAAGTGAGCCGTTTACGTTTGTCCAATATGACGAGGTGGTAATTATAAAAGCCGTTTTAATAAACTTTCGCCGGTCATTTCGGCGGGTTTGGGGATTTTCATTAAGTCAAGAATGGTGGGGGCGATGTCAGAGAGGACGCCAACTGGCATAGCCGGGTGCCATTCGGTGCCCGATTTTCTTTCAAATCGCTTACCGACTAAATAAAAGGGGACGGGACTGGTGTCGTGTTTGGTCTCTATGTGGCCGGTAAGCGGATCTAGCATTCTTTCGGCGTTGCCGTGATCGGAGGTGATAATTAAAACGGCGTCGCGGGCGATGGTGGCTTGGAGAATTTTGCCGACCTGTTCATCAACCACTTTAATAGCGGTAACGGTGGCGTTGAAGTCGCCGGTATGGGCAATCATATCGGGGTTGGCGAGGTTGGCTAGAATAAAGTCCATCTCGCCCTCTTCAATAGCTTGTATTACTCGGTCGGTAATTTCGGCGGCCATCATTTCTGGATGTTCTTCGTGGCGAACGATGTTTTTAGAGGGGATGAGAATGCGGTACTCATTTTTTGCCGGCTTATCTTTAAGGCCGTTGAAGAAGTAGGTTACGTGAGCATACTTTTCTGTCTCAGCGACTCTTAATTGTAATTTATTATTGTCGGCTAACACCTTGCCGAGTGGCAGAGCAATTTTTTCCGGAGGAAAGGCGACATTGGTTTTAAATTGGTCGGAATACTGGACCATGGTGGCGATGTGGAGATTTTTGATCGGCGCGGTGGCAAATTCTTTAAAGTCAGGGTTAAGGAAGATCGCTGTTAGCTGGCGCATTCGGTCCTCGCGGAAGTTGAAAAAGATGACGGCGTCATTGTTCTTAATAGCGTTGTTTTTGGGGTCGATACTGATAGGTTCGAGGTATTGGTCATTAAGACCGTGTTCGTATTGAGTTTTTATGTGTTTGGTAATATTGCCGTCAGATTCTTTTTTACCCAAAAGGGTATTGTAGTATTCTTGGGCGCGGTCCCAGTGGCGGTCGCGATCCATAGCAAAGTAGCGGCCGGAGAGGGAGGCGATCGTTATGCTACTGTCATTCTGAGGTGGAACCGAAGAATCTTTCGAAGGTCCTTCGCTTGCGCTCAGGATGACGCCTGAAGATTTAAGTTTTTCTAGGAGTTGTAAAACCGATTGCGGAGGGCTGTCGCGGCCGTCGCTAATCAGGTCAAGTTTAATTTGGGCAACCTGGTGTTTTTTTGCTAAATCAATAAGAGCAGTAAGATGCGTTAGAGAAGCGTGAACGTTGCCTTCGGATAATAAGCCAATTAGGTGCAAAGAAGAATTATTTTTTTTGGCATGCTCAAAGGCATCAAGAAAAATTTTATTTTTAGCGAACTCACCACTTTGGATAGCAAGGGTGATGCGGGGGTAGTTTTGATAAATAGTTTTACCGGCGCCGATGGTGAGGTGGCCGACCTCGCTATTGCCTTCTTCATTCCATGGTAGGCCGACGGCGATACCGGAGGCCTGTAAATTACCTCCTAGATAATGGTTTTTTATCTGTTGGATGTTTTTGGGCTGGGCGATGTGGATGGGGTTGGTGGGGTTGTTGGCGCCAATGCCCCAGCCGTCTAGAATCAATAAAGTAATTGTTTGTTTGTGGGGCTTTGACATTTTAAATTAATTTTACTATAATATTGGTAGTCATATTAATAATAACCAATGAACTGTATAGTTCACAACTTAAATTATGGATCAAAACTTACTTTTGCTGGTGGGCAGTGTTGCTTTTGGCTTGGTTGCTGGTTACTTTATTCGTCAGGCGATAGCCGTAAACAAGGCTAATTCACTAGAGCAAAAAATAAAGGCGAAGGTTGAAGACGCCAAACGAGAGGCGCAGGATATTGTTTTAAAAGCCAAGGATAAGTCGGCTGGGATTTTTGATGAAGTTAAAAAAGAGGAAATAGAAAGAAAGCGGCGCTTGGACAAGGCGGAGGAACGACTACTGAAAAAAGAGGAGGGGTTGGACAAACAGGCGCAAGATGCAGTTGTTAAGCAGAAAGATTTAAATGATGAACTTTCTCGGATTAATGAGACCAGAGCCGAAACGAGTCGTTTGTATAAGCAGGCGGCCCAACGATTGGAGCAGGCGGCTGGCATGGGCATAGAAGAGGCGCGGGATTATGTGATTAAGCTAGCCAAGGAGGAGTATAACAAGGATTTAATGGAGGCGGTGAAAAAGATGGAGAAGGAGCGAGTGGAGGAAATTGAAAAAAAGAGTGTAGAGATTATTACCACCGCGTTACAGCGCTATGCCCGCTCTCATATTGCCGAGCTAACGACAACGAATTTTGTTTTGCCCGATGAGGATTTGAAGGGCAAGATTATCGGTCGTGAGGGGAGAAATATCAGGACTTTGGAGCGGTTAACTGGCGTAGAAATTGTGGTAGACGAAACACCGGAGAGTATTATGATTTCTTCTTTTGACCCGCTACGCCGAGAAACGGCGAAGCTGGCTTTGGGAAAACTGATTAAGGACGGCCGTATTCAGCCGGCGAAGATTGAGGAAAAAGTTGAAGAGGCGAAGCGGGAGTTGGACAAGCGGATGCAGGAGGTTGGCGAGGAGGCGGTTTATGAATTGGGGATTGTTGATTTTCCCAAAGAAATTGTTCATTTGCTGGGACGGCTCAATTTTCGCACCAGTTACGGACAAAATGTTTTATTGCATTCCATAGAGATGGCCCATATTGCCGGTATGATTGCCAGTGAGTTGGGCTTAGATGTGGAGGTGGCCAAGAAGGGGGCGTTGGTGCATGATATTGGCAAGGCGATTGACCACGAGGCCGAGGGAACGCACGTGGAGCTGGGTAGAAAATTATTGAAGAAATATAATGTTAATGAAAGGGTAATTCAGGCGATGGAGGCGCACCATGACGACTATCCATGCGCCATCCCCGAAGCGTTTGTGGTTTCGGCGGCTGATGTGATATCGGGCGCCCGGCCGGGAGCGCGCCGCGACAGTTTGGAAAATTATTTGAAACGTTTAGAAGGTTTGGAGAAAATCGCCCAATCATTTGACGGCGTTAAGACCGCCTATGCGCTCTCCGGCGGACGGGAGGTGCGAATCTTTGTTATTCCGGAGAAGATTGATGATTTCGCGGCCTTGCAGTTGGCGAAGGATATTTCGGGCAAGATTCAGGCGGAATTGAAGTTTCCGGGGGAGGTCAAGGTAAATGTGATTCGCGAAATGCGCGCTGTGGAATACGCTAGGTAGGAATATGACAACGGTAGTGGATATAGCTCTCAGGAACCGCGGTCTGATTTTTCCGGCGAAAATCAGCCGCTTGGCTCTCGGCGAATTTCCCTCGCAAGCTCGGGACCAAGCAAATTCGCCTCCGAGACATTCCTTCGAACTATATCCACTACCGTTGTTTTAACATTTTTCTCTGCAACTCCGCGTTACTTATTTTTTTATCTATTATTATAGAACAGCGTGGGTTTCGCTCTTTTTAGTGGGAATAAAATATAGATTTTGTGATAGAATTAAAGGGTGAAAAATAACTTAAAGAAGTTTCTTTTTAGACCGGTGCGCGAGGTCGGTTTTTGGACTAGTTTTTTGGTATCGGTTTTAATTGTGGCTGTTGTGGTTAGTAGTGGTATCGGGTTTGTTTTTTATAAAAGTAGTCAACCAATACCAAAATTAATCAAGGCAGAAGGACCTACTGTGCCAGATTTTCTAGGAGGAAGGCTTTCCGCTTTGGATGTGCCAAATTTAGAAGCGAGACTTGGGGGTATGGAAGCGGCTCTTAGAAGAGCGGAAGTAGAGATAACACAGGACCTCTGGGAGCTTGAGTCTCTGAGAAGCGCACCAGAAGGAACTCCGGGATATAATAGATATACGGCTCTTAAAGAAAAAATATTCGGTCATTCTGACTATATTAGCCGACGAGGAAGAAATATTATGATGGATATGCCGGGGACGCGTGATCAAATAAAGATGATGAAAGATAAGATTAAACAACTGAAGGATGTAATACAATATTTGAAGAGAGGAGGAACAAAGGTTGGCGCGTTGAGTAGGTTGTGGCGATGGTGTTCTTCCAAAGCGGGAACGGGGTGGAGGATTGCGGGAAGAGTAGTTGCTCCTATCAGTTTATTTTTTGAGGGCGTAATCGGTTATTTCAATTTTGTAGAGATATTTGCTGAACAGGAAGATTGGGAACTTACTGCTAAAATTTTTGTAAGCATTATTAAAGCAGATAATAGCGTATTAAATAAGATTAAGTCTTATTGTGAAAATAATGAGGAGTGTGTGGATTCTTTAATAGAAAGAATATCTAAGGCGTTATCATCGCGGTATTTTATACAGCTTAGGGATTACAATAACGGCAATGGAAATAGTCCTGTTCTTCAAGAGATTTTTAATGAATTTAAAAATAAGTTTTTAAGACCTCAACCCACCTTGACCAACTCACCATTTCCTTAGTAAGTTGCTGATAATTTATTTAGCTGGTATAAAATAGCTATTTTTGCTATACTCTAGAAGTAAAAGGTCGTTTTTAAGTTTATATTTTTATGAAGAAACCAGATTTCGTTATGGCCGTCGCTGAGGCGACTGGCATGCAGAAAAAGGAGGCGCAGGCCGCTGTTGAGGCCGTTCTTGATGTTATTGTCAAGACAATGAGCCGCGGCGAGGATGTGGTCTTTACCGGCTTCGGCACCTTTAAGGTTTATAAGAGAGCTGAAAGAATGGGCCGTAATCCGGCCACTGGTGAAGCGATTAAGATTAAAGCGATGGTCAAGCCCAAGTTTCGACCGGGTAAGTTGATGAAAGAAGCTGTTATGTAAATTAAAAAATCGCCTCGACAAACAATCGAGGCGATTTTTTAATTTACTTAGTCAGCTCTTCTATAGTCCTTTCGGTGTTTTCGGGAGCGTCGTTGAGGACGACCACATAAACATCGGGGGCAATTTCTTTAAAATAACGCGCCTCTTCCAGTTTAATGCTGAAATCTGGCTTGTTCTCCACTAGCGATGATGGTTGGGCACTTTTGTTAAGGCCATCAGTAACGACAAACATCAGTAGCGCCGCCAAGCCGACGGCAACGGCGAAGTTTAAACTATTTTTAAGTAAGAAAATACTTCGGGGGGGCTTGGATGTGTTTAAAATTTCTTGCCGCGAGTATTGCAAAAACTCCTGGTCGGGTTTCAGGTGTTTTAATTGTTTTAGTTGTTGTTCTAGATTATTCATAAGATTCTTCACTTGTGTTCAGAATGACGCGAAGATTTTTAATTGCTCGGTGTTGGATGAGGCGGACGGCGCCCTCGCTTTTATCCATTGCCTTGGCGATTTCGGCGGGGGATAGTTCTTCAATAAAACGAAGAATGATAACGTTCTGCTGGTCTCCGTTTAGCTGTCGCATCGCCATCTTGATTTTTTCCATATCATAGCCGATGTCCAGCCGTTCTTCTATACTATTGCCGGTTTCGGGAATTATCTCTTTTACATCATCTAGGGAAATGGTATCTTTTTTCGCGCGGTAGTAATCAATAATGCGATTGCGGGCTATTTGGTACAGCCAACTGGAAAAGGGGTGTCCTCGATAGGTGAAATTATCAATATTCTTCCAGGCGTTGAGAAATATCTCGTGCGTCAGATCTTCGGCCTCCTGTTGGTGACCGACCTTAAAGAAGACGAAGCGGTAGATTTGGGGAGTATAGTGGTCGTACAATTGGCCGAAATACTCCTGATCACCTCGTTGGGCGCGTTTTATTATTTTATACTCGTCCTCTAACATAGATAACGAAAAAATGGCGTTTTAGTTACTTCTATGCTATAATACATGAATCAGCGGGTATCGTATAGTGGCTATTACCACAGGTTTCCAACCTGTTGACAGGGGTTCAATTCCCCTTACCCGCTCATGGATACGCGTAAAATTATTTTGATAGCCACCATAGCGGTGTTTTTGGTTGCCGGCGGCGTTTATATTTTTGGGGAGAGTTGGTGGTGGGGGAATCCTTATGTTCCTTATGAATTCAGTGAAGCGCGAGAGTCCGGCGCTTTGGTGGCGGAGCAGATTGTTTTTTTGGCGCACCAATCATTGGCTGGACTGGAGCAAATCGCCGGATTAGATGAGCAGAAAAAATATTCTCAAGCGCTGGAATTAGCCGATAAAGAGCTAGCAAGAAATAGCGAGGCGCGCCAACAAGCGATTTTACTTTCCAGCCAGCTAGGTATTATGGCGGCCTATTTGGAGCAGATTAATCCTGGCCAGGCGCAGGCGCTGGCGACCGAGGCGGTGGGTTATGAGGTGAGTTTGGTTAATCGCTTGATTAACTATCATAGCTTATTGCGCCAGTTATATGATTTGTTACAACAAAAGTTTAGAGGAGAAGCGACGAATAGCGATCAATTAGTGAAGCAGTATATGGACGCAATTAATCAGGAGATTCGCAACATTAACGAACTCAATCAACGATTTACGGCAACGATGGAGCAATTTGACAGCGCTACGCGCTGAATTTCGAATTTCTAATTTTGAATTTCGAATAAAACTCTAATGACTGAATTTTCAATCCCGTCATTTCGAGCGAAACGAACGAAGTGAGTGAAGTCGAGAAATCTCATCAACATCACTATGAGCAAAAATCTTTATGTTTACATAATGATGAACAAGTGGAATACGACATCCTATATAGGAGTTACTAACGATATTTCTAACAGAGCTTGGCAGCACAAACAAAAGCAAGTTAAAGGTTTTACTGAAAAATATAATTTAAATAAGGTTATACACTATGAAGTTTTTGATAATCCGTATGATGCGATTTCTAGAGAAAAACAACTTAAAAGGTGGTCAAGAAAGAAAAAGATAGAGCTAATTAAGAAAAATAATCCCGAATTTAAGGATTTATCTGATGATTGGAATTAATGAGATCTCTCCACTTCGGTCGAGATGACTACTTCTGTCATCTTGTCATCTTGAGCGAAGCGAAGCGGAGTCGAAAGATCTCAATGCGTCCACATTAATGAGATCTCTCCACTTCGGTCGAGATGACGAAAAAAATGTTTCGAAATTAAGATAATTCAAAATTTATTCGAAATTCAAAATTTGGCTTTCGAAATTCACGTAAACTTATCCACAGTTTTGCACTATTGCATTAATTTTATATCTGCTAAAATTAACTTATGAAAAAGAAAAAAACATGTTGCAATGGCATGTCGACAAACCAAACTTTATTTTGGGTCGTCTTTGCCGTTATTATGGTCGGATTAATTATATGGTTTGTGGCCGGTACCGATGTTGGTGTTCAGGTGGGGGCGCAGGTACCAGTGGCGAATTGTGCGCAGTATACAAATGATGAAGCTTGTCATAACGACCCTTCAGGTGTTTGTTATTGGGATAATTATGAAGGGTGTCGAGGTGGGATTCCGCCGCCGGTCTATCCTGATTCAGCGGCCTGTGAAGCGGCTGAATATCCGCTTTGTTGTAGTTTTAATCCCACCGGGGGTTATGTTCCTTTGCTAAGCACTTATTGTGGCGGCGGTGGTTGTGATATGACATTTTGCGTGGCTTTTGGGTCGGATGTGGGGGCTTGTGAGGCGGCAAATGCCATCTATGGCTGTGTTGTTAGTTGGGGTTATCCACCTGGTTCTCTAGAATTTCCAGGAGGCAGTGCGCCCTCTTGTGGTTGTGGCGGCACGACTCCGCCAGTAATTCCGCCAGTAACTCCGCCTTCATCAACTTGCGGCAACGGTGTCAATGATTTGGGCGAGAATTGTGATTCTTCCGCCGTTCCTCATGGATGTGGAATAGGTTTTGATTGTGCGGAAACCGGTGACGATCGATGTGGAGAGTGTTTTTATGTCGGTGGTAGTTGTGGTGACTACGGTGTTGGTCCTGGTGAAGAATGCGACCCTCCCGGAGATATTCTGTTTAATGACGATGGCACAGCGGAGGCGGTTTGTGGCAACCATTGCCAGTGGGTGCCGTTTATTAACGACTGCGCGCTCACTGGCACTTGCCCGGTTGGTGACTGCGCGCTCACCGGTACTTGTGATATCTGCGCGGAGATTTTTGGTGACGATGGAGATTGGTCGGATCTTTTTTCCGATCTCTTTTTAGATGATCCGTTTGCGGTAGGGGGTGAGGTAGTAACCGGTATTTGTTCTAGCATTCTTCCTGGCATAGTAGGATGGGGGGTTACAGATAGTTCTCTGGCGGCGTATTCTTGTTCTAGTCCGGTAGGGACGGGTAGCGGTGGTGGCGGAGGAGGTGGAGGATTAATAATGGAGAAGAATGCTTGTAATGATCCTGAAACGGGTTATAATTCTGGATCAACAATTAAAGAGCAAAAAGCTTCATGCGACCAAGCTCCTCCAGGTTTATGTATTTTTAATACATATTTGGGCATAAATGGGGAACTACGAGGAATTTGTAGTCCTGCTAGTGGCACAGGAACAGGGACAGGAAATGGAGGTGAAGTTAAAGAAGTATGCTGTTTGTATAAAGGTATATACATGCACGATATAAAAGAAAACTCTTGTAAGAAGGCAGGAGGTATTATTACTCCTTGGTTGCCTAGTTGTCCTGTTTATGAAACCGGCGATCCTACGCCCTATTGCCAAGGAATGCTTAATGCCTACAGTGATTGTAGGTATATTGGTGATGATCCACCACCAATGGGTCTTCCACGTGATTGTCAGCTTTATAAAGATGCTATAGATATGGTTGGTTGTTCAAACACACCCCCAGAAAGAACCGGTTGTTGCAAAGCAAAACCTGGGCAACCTTCAATTATTAGGAATATATGCGCATCGCTTGGCGAGAGAAGTTGTGGTGCTTATCAGTCGGCAGATTCTTTAGTGTGTACATGGGAACCTAATTGCATTGCTTCTACGAATGATTATTATTATTGCTCTGATATGTTTCTTGCATACAATAGTTGTAGGAATCCGTATAATCCACCACCAAACAGTCCTCCGTCTGATTGTCAGAGTTTTATCGATGTTATGGGAATGGTTGGTTGTCCAAACACACCCTCGTAGTTCCAGTAACTACCCAATAAATTTTTAGAAATTCATTAGATTTTAAAAAACAGCCGAGCATTCAGCACTCTGAGTGTTCGGCTGTTTTTGTTTTATTGTACAAAACTCTTAATTCTTTCAAGCTCTCTTTCTACTAGCTCTCCTTCGTAGTCGCCGCCATGAGCATGGCCGGCGCCGTATGATGGCTTTTTCTGGTCAATGTGGAGGTTTATTTCCAAATCGGCGCCACTTTGGCGGACGTAGGTATGATAGCGGGGGAAGTTCTGGCCGGTAATGCGGCGGACAAAGCTTTGCTCTTTACCGACATTTCTTTCAAAAGCATAGCCACAATTCCTCATAAAAACTATGGGATTTTGAGTGAAGTTTTTTAATATCAATCGCATAGCTTTAGTGTAATCGTTTGCATTTTTATTTTCAATATGTTAGAGTGTGAGAAGTTTTTTATCAGTTCCAATCAGAGTCCCATAAAAGGAGATTAAAAATGCAGCGAGCCGAATTAGCCAGTATGATTGACCATACCAATTTGAAGCCGAATGCCACCGAGCAGGATATCGCCTTTTTGTGTGAAGAAGCGGCGGAGTGGAATACTCACGCGGTTTGCGTTAATTCCGGCTGGGTAAGATATGCCGCCAAGCGATTACAGCGACATCTTGGACGAATTGACATCGCAGTTTGCGCGACGATTGGCTTTCCTTTGGGCGCTAGCTCTACTTATGCTAAACAACTTGAGGCGACTGAGGCCTTGCGTGATGGCGCTAAAGAGTTGGATGTAGTGATGAACATCGGCCAGTTTAAGAGCGGTAATTATCAATTTATTGAGAACGAGTGGTGGAGTTTGAAGCAGTTGGCGGGAGATCGGGTGGTAAAGGTGATTTTGGAGACGTGTTATTTGGATCATGATGAGATTGTTAATGCCTGTAAGATTGCCAAGAGTACCGGCGTGGATTTTGTGAAGACATCTACCGGTTTTGCTTCTGGCGGGGCGAAGATTTATGATGTCGCGCTAATGAGGCGGACTGTTGGTCTGGAATTGGGCGTCAAAGCCGCCGGTGGCATTAAAGATTACGCTACTGCCGTGACGATGATTGAAGCCGGCGCCAATCGCATTGGTTGTAGTAATACGGTGAAAATCTTGCTAGAGGCTGGAAACTAGAACTATTTGTCCACTAAGTTGACGACCGTCAATTTGGCGGACATTTTTTTTGATTTTTTGGTGGTTTCGGGGTATAATAGTGGTTATACGGAGCATGGTGTAGTGGTAGCACGGGTCTTTTGGGAAGATCTGGTCCCAGTTCGATTCTGGGTGCTCCGACCAGCCCCCTTAGCTTAATGGACAAAGCAACGGGCTTCTATCCCGTCGATGAGGGTTCGATTCCTTCAGGGGGTACAATTAAAAATAGACCCAGTCGGGTCTATTTTTAATTGAATTGCCGAGGTAGGAATCGAACGGGCGGACGCAAAAGCGATTAAAAAATAATCCGTCATTAATTTAGGCATCGCTTTTGCATTAGTTCGCCCTGGGGATTCAATAATGTTTCCTTCAGGGGGTACATAAATTATTTATTGACAAAAAGTTTATCTTAAGATAAGCTTTGATTATGAATAAAATTATCGGATTAAAAGAATTAAGAGAGAATACTGATAGGTATATTTCTCGTGTCGAAAGAGGAGATTCTTTTATTGTTTTGCGTCGTTCTCGGCCAATCTTTAAAATTTCATCTCCCATCAAAGAAGATAGCTGGGAAACAGTTGTTGATTTTACCACAATTAAGAAGGGTGGTATTGCTATTGAGAGTTTACTCTCTCGACTTTAATTTATGGATAGAATTGGAAAAGCTCTCAAAAAACTTTCTGTTAAGGAGAGAGAGTTTGCAAAGGAAATATTTAAAAAATTATCTTCAGATAATTTAAATGGCTTAGATATCAAGAAATTAATAGATAGGGAGGATATTTTTCGTGTTCGAAAAGGCAATTTGAGAATTATTTACAGAAAAATTAACAATCAAATATTTATTTTGGCTATCGAACGACGGAACGAGACAACTTACAAAGCAAGTAAATAGTTTTACACAGCTTGGCGGGGGTGTGAGTGTGCTATAATTAAATGATTAAACAGTCGCGAGTAAATTAATAAGAAATCAAATTTACCATGAATAAAGTTTGGTGGTGGGTTATTGGGGCTGTTGTGGTTGTGGCGTTGGGGTATTGGTGGTTGATGATGTAGGTAAAAAAAAGACACTGTAAGATTGTTTTGAAAAACCGAAGTCGGCTCACTCCAGCGGTGAGCCGCTTCTTGTTCTCAATCGCTTGAGTCCCGCCATCGTTTAATTTTAAAAGTAGGCGGGACACCAAGCTCAAGCGATTTCCGAAACATTTTTCAAAACAACCTTACGGTGTCTTTTTATTTTTATTTGTGTTGTTGGTATTTTTATTGACCTAGGAGTGTTAAAGTAGTATAATAGAGCTTGTAAGCCGCGATAGCTCAGTGGTAGAGCGTTTGCTTGAAGAGCAAAGCGTCGGGTGTTCGATTCACCCTCGCGGCACATGGTGCCTGTAGCTCAATGGTAGAGCACCGCTCTGTGGCAGCGGCTACGTGGGTTCGATCCCCATCAGGCACCCTCTTATATGTTAAAATTTAAGTATAATGGTAACTTGGTGCAAATTATCAGCAAAAGAAGTTTTTCGGGAACTAAATACGTCAGAACAAGGGCTAACTGATAGGGAGGCGGAAAAAAGATTAGAATCATACGGACCCAATGAGTTGCCGGAACAAAAAATTGACAGTTGGCCGGTTATTTTTTGGCGGCAATTTAAGAACCCGCTAATTTATATTCTTTTAGGGGCAACAGTGGTGGTTTTTTTGTTGGGAGAATACGTTGATGGCTATGTGATTTTGTTTGTGCTTTGTTTTAATGCGATTGTAGGCACCATTCAAGAGGGCAAGGCGAGGACCGCGCTAGCGGCATTGAAGGATTTTGTGGAAACTTTTGTTTCAGTTATTAGAAACAAAAACGAGGTAATAATACTGGATAATAAATTAGTTCCTGGAGATGTTATTGAGCTTAGGGAAGGCGATAAAGTGCCAGCGGATTGCTTTTTGATTGAAGCGAATAATTTAATGATTAATCAGGCGGCATTGACCGGGGAATCAAATCCGGTAATTAAAACTATACAATCATCAAAGAAAAAGAAACCGCCAATTGTAGAGCAGAAAAATATGATTTTTAAAGGCACGAGCGTGTTGAGCGGGGCGGGGACAGCGGTGGTGGTGGCGACGGGGTTAAAAACCGAAATTGGTAAGATTGGCACATTAATCGCCAACATTGAAGTAGAAGTTCCTTTTCAGGCTAGTTTGCGCAACTTTTCTTATTTAATAATGGCGTTAGTGGGAGTCGTTAGTGTTTTTTTAATATTTTCGGGATTAATCCTCAATGCCGGTGACTTAACGACAATGTTTTTAACGGCAGTTTCTTTGGCGGTTTCGGTTATTCCGGAAGGACTGCCAATCGTCAGCACTTTAATTTTGGCTTTGGGGATAACGAGAATGGCCAAGAAAAATGCTTTGGTAAAAAGGTTGCAGGCGGTAGAGGCGTTGGGCGAAACAAAGATTATGGCTTTGGATAAGACGGGGACGATTACCGAAAATAAGATGACGATTAAAAAGATTTATACCAACAGAAAAGTTTTTGATGTGGATGCGAAAGAAGAGCTTAAATTAGCTGGCGAATTAGCCGCTTTTTCTACCACCATAAAGAGAAGTTCGAAAATAGCGATTGGTGATCCAACTGAAGTAGCTATTTTTGAATTTGCTAAAAAAATGGGTTTTGTTAAAAAAGAATTATTAGCAAAAAATCCCTTAATTGGCGATATTCCTTTTAATCGAAAAACAAAATATCACGTTACTTTTAATAAAGTTGATGGGAAAAAGCTAACAACTGTTGTAGGGGCGCCGGAAGCTATTTTATTGCTTTGTAAAAAAATCTGGTTGAACAGCAAAGTAGATAGTTTTAGTAAAAAAAATTACAAAGAAGCAGAGAATGCATTGCGTAAATTATCAAATGATGGGTTGAGGGTATTGGCTTTTGGTTTTGCTTATTCCGAATTTGATTATAAAAAAAGAATTCCAACAGATTTGGTTTTTGGAGGGTTTTTCGCGATGGAGGATCCGGTAAGAGAGGGAGTTGTTGATGCGGTTAAAATGGTTCGTCGGGCGGGGATGAAGCCGGTAATGATTACCGGCGATTATGAGCCGACAGCGATAGCGATTGCCAAACAAGCGGGTATTTTTCGGGAAAAAGACGGAGTGCTTACCGATAGCGACTTAGATCGCCTTAGCGACAAGCGGTTAGAAAAGGAAATTGGAAGAGTGACGGTGTTTGCCAGAATTTCGCCGAAAAATAAGATGAGGATTATCAGGGCTTACCAGCGGCGTGGGGAATTGGTGGCGATGACGGGTGACGGCGTTAACGATGCCCCATCGTTGGTGGCGGCTGACTTGGGGGTGGCGATGGGAAAGATTGGCACCTCTGTCGCTCAAGAGGCGTCAGATATTGTACTGCTTGATGATAATTTTGGGACGTTGGTGCCGGCAATAGAAGAGGGCCGCCACGTCTACCAGACGATAAAAAAGACAATCCTTTTTCTCTTTTCTACTAGTATGGGAGAAATTTTGGCAATTACCGGCTCTATTTTTATGGGCTGGCCGTTATTGTTATTGCCGACGCAAATTATTTGGTTGAATTTGGTGACAGATGGATTTTTAGATGTTCCTTTTGCTTGGGAACCAAAAGATAAAAAATTATTGGAAGACAGAGAAAATAAACGTAGCAAATTTATTATTGATGGACTAATGATTGAAAGGACGATTGTTATGGCGTTGGCGATGATGGTGGCCGGCTTGTTGGTATTTAGTTTTTATTTTGAAGATAATTTACCTAAAGCGTTGACGGTTACTTTGACTACCCTAGCAATGATGCAGTGGTTTAACGCGTGGAATGTTCGTTCGGAAACCAAGTCCATTTTTCAAATGAATCCCCTAGAAAACAAACCATTGATGGCGGCAACGGGGATAGTAATTGTGTTACAGCTTTTAGTTATTTATTGGGCGCCATTACAAGCTATTTTAAGAACGGTGCCGTTGGCTGGGGCGGACTGGGGAGTAGTGTTTAGCGCAGCTTTATTGATAATTTTTGCGGAAGAAATAAGAAAAATTTTTCGTAAAAGCATGGCAAAGTGGTAATGAATGTGATATATTGGAGGTGATGAAAGCAGTAATTTTGGCGGCGGGGCGGGGAAGCCGTATGATGCCGCTGTCTTTAGTAAAACCAAAGCCGTTAATTAAAGTGGCCGGTAAGCCGTTGATTAGGCATATTGTTGAAAAGTTACCCAAGGAGGTGGATGAGTTGATTTTAGTGGTTGGTTATCTGCAGGAACAGATTAGGGCATATTGTGGCGAAGAGTTTTGTGGGCGGAAAGTGGTTTATGTTGAGCAAAAAGAACAATTGGGCACCGGCCACGCTTTGGAGTTGTGCAAGGATTATCTGGGAGACGAAAGATTTTTTGTGCTTTGCGCTGATGATTTGCATGGAGCAGAGGACTTCGCTTCTTGTTTAAAACACGATTTGTGTCTACTAACAGATGAGCGGGAAGATCCGAGAAGATTCGCGGTTATTTCTTTGCGAGAGAATGGTAGTGTCGGTGAAATTATAGAAAAACCAGAAAAGCCAACTTCTTGTTTGGTAAGCACGGGCGTAATGATGCTGGATAAGCGTATTTTTAATTATAAAGCCAAAGCGGCGGCCAATGGCGAATATCATTTACCAACGATGTTGCATTTAATGGCGCAGGAACATCCGGTGGCCGTTGAGCGGGCGAGGTTGTGGTACCCGATTGCTTCCATAGAGGATTTAAAGGGGGCGGAGAAAGTGTTAAGCTAGATAAATGGAGTATGGTTTGGATTTAGCTAGAGAATTTATTATTAACCACGGCAGTTTAGCGGTTTTTTTGATGGGAATTTTAGAGGAAATTTTTTTTCCTATTCCTTCTAGCTTGGTTTTTTTGGCGGCCGGTTTTTTTATGGTTGCTCCGGGAACAAGTTTGGAGGCGGCTTTTTTGTTGATATTGATTCATATTGCTTTTTGGGGATCATTGGGTGTGGCGATAGGATCCTTTCTTATTTATGGGCTGTTTTACTGGGGGGGAAAGCTTTTTTTGCAGAAATACGGCAAGTATTTTGGCGTTTCTTGGGAGGAGGTAGAGAAAATTGAAGGACGGTTTGCCCAGAGAAATGCCGATGGCTGGCTGATATTTTTATTGCGCGCTTTGCCAATATGTTCGATAACGGTGGTTTCGGTAGTAGCGGGAGCGATGCGTATTCCTTGGAGAAAGTTTGGGTTTGCAACGTTGACCGGCGCTTTTGTGCGGTTGGTGATTTTGGGCTTTGCTGGTTGGCAGATGGGCGAGGCATATGAGTTAATTGGCGATCAGTTATTGTATTGGGAGAAGTGGGGGACGGTGGCCTTGTTGGTTGTGGCGGTAATTGGTTTTTGGTGGTGGCGAAGAGTGTCATCCCGAGCGAAGCAGAGCGAAGTCGAGGGATCTCGTAATCATTGATTAAATATGAACGATGAGATTTCTCGACAAGCTCGAAATGACAATTAATGAAAAATTATAAATTTCATACGATTTCTTCGCGGGCATGGGATGCGATGTTGGCGACGATTAAGAGAGCGAAGAAATCTATTTATTGGGAGTGCTATATATTTAGCGACGATACCGACGAGCACGATTTTTTTAATGTTCTGAAAGAAAAAGCGAGAATGGGGGTAAAAGTTAAATTGGTCTTGGATAGTTTGGGTAGTTTTTGGCTAGAGCGAAAGGCGATTAATGATTTGAAAGAGGCGGGGGTGGAGGTGTTGTTTTATAATCGGTTTTTGCCGTGGTGGAATCCCCAGCGGTTTAAGCATTGGTGGTTCAATCGTAACCACAAAAAATTGTTGATAATTGATGAGCAAGTAGCATTTATTGGCGGGGTAAACGTAGCCAAGCACTTTACTAACTGGATTGATTTACAGGTGGAATTACGGGGGGCGATTGTCCGTTATCTGATTCGTTCTTTTGTTGTTTCTTATGAATTAGCGGGCGGGGAAGAGGAGATAAAATACAAGTCGGTTTTTAAAGAGAATAAGGTGCGAGTGTTTCATCATCGGCCGGCAACGGAGAAGGGGATTTTAAAAAAGTATTATAAAAAAAGCTTGTGTTCCGCAAAAAAACATATTGTTTTGGCGACGCCTTATTTTATTCCGCAGGCCTGGTTAGTTAAGGGATTGCACCGCGCTTGGCGGCGCGGGGTGAAGATAGAGATAATTTTACCGGTCAAGGCCGATTATTGGGTGGCAACCTTTGCTAATTATGTTTTGGCATCGCTGGTCTACAAGCCGGGGATAGATTTTTATTTTTCCAAATCAATGGTTCACGCTAAGGCGATGTTGATTGATGATAGAGAGGCGATGGTTGGTTCACAGAACATTGACGCCCATAGTTTTGATTTTAATATGGAGGGCGGTGTGGTGTTTGAGCGAAAGGATATGCTTAGAAGTTTGCGGGCGATTTTGAATCAGTGGAAGAAGGGTAGTCAACGGCTTATTTTTGACAATGGGAATAAGAAATGGTATCAAAGATTAGCGGCGGCGATTGTTTTGTTTTTACGCCCGGTGCTTTAATTCTTTGTCATCCCGGAAGTCGCCGTAGGCGACTGTCCGGGATCTAATACAATAACGTAATGGATCCCCGATCGAGTCGGGGATGACAAAAAGTGTAATATATCTTTGAATTACGAAACGTCATTCTGAGCTTGTCGAAGAATCTCAGTGATTTGAAATAATGTATAGTTTATGAGATTTCTCGACTTCACTGCGTTACGCTCGAAATGACAAATGGGACGTTTCGTAATTCAAAGAATATATATATGAAAGACAAAATTCTACACAAATTAATAAAACAAGAGGAGCAACGGCAGGAAGAGACGATTAGTTTGATTGCTTCAGAAAATTATGCTTCGCCGGAAGTTTTGGATATTTTAGGGTCGGTTTTGGTTAATAAGTATTCCGAAGGTTACCCAGGGCGGCGTTATTATCCGGGTAATGAGGTTTATGACAAGATTGAGAATTTGGCGCGGGAGCGGGTTTTAAAGTTGTTTGGGCTAAGCGATAAAGAGTGGCATGTTAATGTTCAGCCGTATTCCGGTTCGCCGGCCAATCTGGCGGTTTACGCCGCCTTATTGGATTTTGGTGACAAAATAATGGGGATGCGATTGGCGGCGGGCGGCCACTTGACGCATGGCCATAAGGTTAATTTTTCCGGCCGGGCTTATAAGGCATTTCAATATGGCGTAGAGATGGATACTGGCTTATTGGATTATGTGGATTTGGAGCGGTTGGCTAATCACCACAAACCGAAACTAATTACTTCGGGGACGACGGCCTATCCGCGGGAAATTGATTTTAAGCGAATTAGCAAGGTGGCGCGCAAGATTGGCGCTTATCATTTGGCTGATATTTCTCATATTGCCGGTTTGGTGGCGACGGGGTTGCACCAATCGCCTTTTGAGAATTGTGATGTGGTAACGACAACCACCCATAAAACTTTGCGGGGGCCGCGGGGAGCGGTAATTATTTGCCGCAAGGAGCTCGCTAAGCGTATTGACCGCAGTGTGTTTCCGGGGATGCAGGGCGGGCCGCACAACAACCAGACGGCGGCGATTGCTCTAATGGCTTTTGTTGGCCGGCAAAAATCTTTTCAGCAATATCAAAAACAGATTATCAAAAACGCTAAGGTGTTGGCTAATGAATTAATGAAAGTCGGTTTTGATTTAGTAACCGGCGGCACCGATAATCATTTAATATTGGTTGATTTGAGGCCTACCGGACATAGTGGAAAGAATGCGGAAAGACTTCTTGAGAAAGCGGGGATTATCGCCAATCGTAACTCTATCCCCAGCGATACCTCGCCTTTCAATCCTTCTGGTTTACGTCTGGGGACGCCAGCAGTGACGACACGAGGTATGAAAGAAAAAGAGATGAAGAAAATCGCCAGTTGGATTACCGATTTATTGCTCAAAAAAGCAAAACCAACAACTATCAACCGCCAAATTAAGGCAATTTGCAAAAAATTCCCTATATTATAAAAACAGGCAACACAGAGGTTGTTTCGAGAAAGACGGCTCGGCTCGCTCCCCGCCTGCCATCGCTACGCTCTGGCGTTGGCGGGCAGGCAGCGGCGAGCCGTCCTTGCTCTCAGCCGCCCGAGTTTCGCTATCGCGAAACACCAAGCTCGGGCGGCTTCCGAGACACTTTTCGAAACAACTCTGTGTTGCCTGTTTCTTTATTGCTTAATTTTTAACAATATAACAATATAACAATATAACAATGATCAAGGTAGATGGCAGAAAAATTGCGCAGGGGATTGTTGAGGGATTAAAAAAACAACCCAAGCCCAACAAGAGTTTGGTGGTTGTTTTAGTAGGAGACGATCCGGCTTCGTTGTCTTTTATTAAACAAAAACAGCGAGTGGCGGAGGAGTTGGGGGTAGATTTTAAAGTATACGAGTTAGATATAAATATTAGACAAAAAGAACTAGAAAGCGTCGCGGAGAGATTGAGTGACGATGAGCGAGTTGGAGGGATAATAGTGCAACTACCTCTACCGAAAAAAATTGATCGGGATAAAGTTTTATTAAAATTAGATTCTCAAAAAGACGTTGATAATTTAACAGGCGAAGCTGGCGTTGAAGCACCGGTGGTAATGGTAGTGGGGGATGTTATTAAATATATTATTGAGCAGAAGTTAGATGATGAGATTCTTCGGCTACGGCCGCTTATTGCGGCCTCCGCTCCCGCCGACGCTAAAGCTGTGGCGGGCAGGCAGAATGACGACGGCGATGGGTTGATTGTGGCGGTGGTGGGGGCGAAGGGGTTTTTAGTTGGAAAGCCAATCGTGAAGTGGCTTTCCCAATTTTCAATTTTCAATTTTCAATTTTCAATTAAGGAAGTTGATATAGAAACGAAAAATCTTGAGGAGGAATTAAAAGATGCGGATTTGGTGATTAGCGGAGTAGGACAAGCTAATTTAATTAATCCAGATTGGCTGAAAGACGGCGCGGGCGTAATTGATTTCGGTTATCCACCAGACCTAATCCAGAATCCAGCATCCAGCATCCAGCATCTAGAGTTTTATACTCCTACCCCCGGCGGCACCGGACCGATTTTAGTAGCGGAACTTTTTAGGAATTTTTATAAGTTGGCAAAAAAATAAACGGTCGCCTGAAGCGATCGTTTATGAAATTTGCTTTTCACTAATTTATTTGTTACCTTGAAGTTAATGAAAAAATACACAGAAGATATTTATCAATATAGTGTTGTTTTTAATCCTAACGGCAGTGGATATACTGTAACGGTACCTAAATTACCGGGTCTTGTTACTGAAGGCGATAATTTGAAAGAGGCTAGAGAAATGGCTAAGGATGCTATTCGTTGTTATCTTGAATCCTTGTTAAAAGATAGAATGTTAGAATCGCAAAAATCTAATCTATTCCGGAAAGAACGTCTAAAAGTCGCTGTGTAATATGCCGAAGCTACCAAGAATCCCTTCTATTCTAGTAATCCGAGCGCTAAAACGCGCTCGGTTTTATGAATATCATCAATCTGGTAGCCATATCCAATTTCGTCATCCCATAAAAACAAATCTAAGAGTAACCATTCCTTTTCATCGGAAAGAACTAAGCCCGAAAACTCTCAAAACAATCATTGAACAAGCCGATATGACCGTGGACGAGTTTATTGATTTGCTTTAGAAATTAAAATAAACAGCTCACTTTCTAAGTGAGCCGTTTAGCAAAATTTATTTCTGGGGCCAAAGACCGTTGTCTTGTAGAATTTTTTGCAATACATCAACTTTTAAATAATATCCTCTCTCGGTAAAATCCGTTATTGCGCTGCCTCCTCCACTAAATACAACTGCAAATATTAAGCCAACCACCTCTCCTTTTTCATTAACTAATGATCCACCACTGTTGCCGAGTCTAGCCTCATTGTCGGTAGCAAAAACGCGGGGATATTTTTTAGAATACCATAAAACTTCTCCAAATGAACAAACTTTATCTCTCATTATGTCTGGATAACCTATTAGGAATACCTTAGCACCTTTCTCGACTGCATTTTTTGAGAGTTTTAGATAAGGTCGGTTTATTAAAGAAGGTATTTGTAGTAAAGCTATATCACCTTCTGGGTCGATGCTACATCCTAAACATTTCGGGCGAGACAGCACCTTAACTCCTTCTAGAGAATATTTTTTATCTCCTATCAGAATTTCCAAACCTCTTCCGCTAAAAGATGATTTATCTCCCCCATCGTTTTCTATTAAACTGTTTAATACATGCGCGGCTGTTAAAACGTGACCTTGACTTGATACTAGGAACAACGATCCCTCGGGGGAATTACTTGTTTTATCAATAAATACTCCAATACTAGCAAAGGTTTTAACAACATCTTTTACTTTTACTTGGTTTTCGCAGAAATAGTAATGTTTAATAAAAGGATTATACTTAGCCCCAATATACAAGCTACATATAGAAGGCGCCTTCAAATGATTTCTTTCATAAGCGAATCTTATTTCTGTTGGTAAAAATCCCTGATCTAGAATATTTTCGATTCTTTGTCTTAGCGAAAATAAATTAGGGGCAAGATCTTTTTTGGGGTCAATATCTGGTTCTCCTGCAGGAGAAATAGGAAAGAGATCTCTTATAGAGATTTTTTGATCCCTCATTTCTTTTATTATAGATTTCCATTCCTCTTCTAATTCCTTATCTGTTAATCTATTTTTGTCATTAGCTTTGATAGATATTACAGGATTATCATCACTAATATAAATGGACCAACTAAAAAAACTAGTAACTACAACAAACAGAACTATACATAAGATGGCAATTCTTTCCAGAGCTTTTTTCATAACTTAATTATACCTCCTATTTTTTTTAAAAAAGGAACTTCTCAAAGTATAAACATTAATGTAATTCTTCGACAAGCTTAGAAAATAAAAAACAGGTGGTAGCGAATATTTTTTCAAAACGAAAACCACCCAATCTCTTTTGCTTTAATAAGCATAAAGGCTGAGCGCCTTACTTAGCCAACTAATGAAGCGAAAAGAAGACTTTCTTAGAAAAACAAGCTGTTTGAGTTCCAAAAAGACCCTATAATCACGGCCGTGATTATAGGGTCTTTTTGGGCGAGTTCTTGTTTTTCTTGAAAATATTCTTTGAGCAAATTAAGTTGGCTTAGTAATAAAGCGGGTTATTAAAGTAAAAGAGATCGGGTGGTTTACACCAGCTTTTCTTGGATTTGTTTTTGAATTTCTTTGAGGAGTTTGGGATCTTCTTTGAGTTTGAGGCGGACGTTGTCAAAGCCGACGCCGAGCTTGATTTCTCCGAAATTATAACTAGAGCCGGACTTGGCGAGGACGGCGTGCTTGAGTCCGGAGTTGAGGATATCGGCTTCGTAAGAGATGCCTTCGCCGAACATGATATCAAATTCAGCCACTTTGAAGGGAGCGGCGACTTTGTTTTTCACCACCTTGGCTTTAACGCGATTGCCGACCACTTCTTCACCTTTTTTAATTTGGGCGATGCGGCGAACATCAATGCGAACCGAGGAATAAAACTTAAGCGCCCGGCCGCCGGGGGTAGTTTCGGGGTTACCGAAAAAGACACCGATTTTCTCGCGGAGTTGATTGATAAAGATAACTAAGGTGTTAGCGTGGGCGGTGATGGCGGTTAACTTGCGCAGAGCTTGAGACATCATTCGCGCCTGCAAGCCGACAAATTGCTTTCCCATCTCGCCATCAATTTCGGCTTTGGGGGTGAGGGCGGCGACCGAGTCAATTACAATAACATCAATCATTTCTGACCGAACCAGTGTTTCCAAAATATTTAACGCCTCTTCACCATTATTGGGTTGGGAGATTAAAAGTTCTTTGGTTTTAACGCCAAGATTGGCGGCGTAAACCGGGTCCATGGCGTGCTCGGCGTCAATAAAGGCGCACTTGCCGCCTTTCTTTTGTGATTGGGCGATAACGTTGAGCGCTAGAGTGGTTTTACCCGATGATTCGGGACCGAATATTTCCACTACTCGTCCTTTAGGCAGACCGCCAACGCCTAAAGCGATATCTAACGAAAAAGAACCAGAAGGAACGGCGTCGACATCAACTTTTCTTATCTCGCCCAATTTCATTATTGAGTCCTCGCCGTATTTTTCGCGAAGAGAAGCTATTAGTTGATCAAGGTCATCTGTCATAAATTATTGTGTTGGATTCCCGATCTCGTCGGGAATGACGTTAATATTTTCTTCGACTTTTTCGATTATTGGTTTCTGATAGATAATTTTTTTAGTGGTGGTTATTTCTTTGCCTAGAAATTTGCTGGCGACTATATCCAGAGTATTCAGGCCGGGGTCGAGAGCATATTCTTTTTGGAAGCGGCCGCCTTTATCAACAAACAATTCTTCACCATTGATGGTTACTTTATTGCCGGCGTCAGTTAATCCCTCAATAGAAACCAGTGGCTCTTGGACGATGAGATTGGCGGACAAAGGATAGGTAATTTCCAATTCCGGAGCCCCCAATAATTTATTGAAGTTTAAACCAAGATAGATGATTAGTATGAGACCGAGACCAACGTAGACGGCTAGTTTTTTGTTTAATTTTTTAATAGCAAAGCGGTTGCTGGGCAGTTTATCAAAGGCGCCAGATGAGTGATAACCGCTTTCTTTTTTATAGAGACGCCACATTTCTTCTTTATCAAAATCTAAAACAGTGGAGAGTTTGAGGATGTAGCCGCGAATATAGGGAGCGGGAGGCAGGGCGTCATAGTTACTTTCTAACAGGGACTCAATATATCTTTCGGGAACGCCGGTGCTATCAGAAAGTTTTTTTAAACTTAGACCCTTGATGTCGATATACTCCTGAAGAAATTCCTTGAAGGTGGCGTGTTCCATAAATAATCTCTGTTATCATATCAGTTCAGAATTACTTTGTCCAACATCAAAAACTTCTCGGGGTTTAGCGCCTTCTCCGGGACCGATCAGGCCGTTTTCTTCCATCAAATCCAAGAGGCGGGCGGCGCGGGCGTAACCAACTTTAAGGCGGCGCTGGAGGAGCGAAGCAGAGGCCTTTTTGGCCAGGCGGACGGTTTCCACCGCTTCGTCGTAGAGATCATCATCTTCGTTGGAGGAGAAAGAGTTGAAGTTGAGTGGGTCGTTGATGAGATCTTTCGACTCCACTTCGTTTCGCTCAAGATGACGGGTGTCGTTATCGTTTTCGGCGTTAGGTTTATTGTGTTCTCGAATAAAGTCAGTTACTTTGCCAACTTCATCTTCGGAAATAAAGGCACCCTGAATTCTTTTTGGTTTGGAAAATTCGGAAGATATGAAAAGCATATCACCACCGCCGAGTAGTTTTTCGGCGCCGCCCATATCCAAAATGGTGCGGGAGTCAACTTGACTAGCGACTTGCAAAGCGACGCGGGAGGTGATGTTGGCCTTAATGAGGCCGGTAATAACTTCAACCGATGGTCGTTGAGTGGCCAACACCAAATGAATGCCGGTGGCCCGCGCCATTTGGGCAAGGCGGACGATAGCCGTCTCTACTTCGCGGCCATAAGAGGACATTAAGTCAGCTAATTCATCAACTACTAGTAATAAGTAGGGTAACTGTTCACCTTTGGCGTTACTGTTATAACGGGCGATATCTCTGGCGCCGGCTTTAAGCAGGATGTCATAACGTCTTTCCATTTCCTGAATTGCCCAGCGGAAAACATTGACTGCTTTTTTGCCTTCGGTGACGACGGGGGCGATAAGGTGGGGGATTTCGTTATAAATCGAAAGCTCTACTCGTTTGGGGTCGATTAATACTAATTTCAGGGTTTCGGGAGAATTTTTATAGAGGAGGGAAATTAAAAGTGAATGGATGAGGATGGATTTTCCTGATCCGGTGGAGCCGCAAACTAAAAGGTGGGGCATTTTATCAATGTGGGCGGCGATGGGATTGCCGCTGACATCTCTGCCTAATACAAAACTCACAGGGCCGGTCTTGGTGAATTCGGGATAGGACATTAAACTGCCTAGCCGGACCATAGCGGCGGTTTTGTTGGGCACCTCGATGCCAACCAATGATTTGCCGGGAATGGGCGCTTCGATGCGTAGGGGATGGGCGGCTAAGGCGAGCGCTAGGTCGGAGTTAAGGGCGGTGATGCGGGCTAGTTTGATACCCTCCGCTGGTTTGAGAGAGTAGCGGGTAACTTTAGGGCCGATGTTAACCTCACTCATTTCAACGGGGATATTAAAACTATCCAAAGTTCTTTTGATGATGTTGGCGTTGGCCCGCAAGTCGCCGGCGCTCGGCTTTTCAATGTTCGATTTTAACAAGCTTAGCGGTGGTGGTTGATAGTTACATAATTTAGGTCGCTTTATTTTTTCTAACAAACTTTCTTTTTCTGATTCTGATGCCAGTGTTTTTTCAGCGGCTGTTTCCAGAGCATCTTCTTTTTTATCACTGTTCACAATCTTGCCTTCTTCCGGTTCTTTAATAGTGATTTCTTCCTCGCCGAGCTTTTCTTTTTTCGGCTTGCGTTTAATTTTAAGAGGGATGTTGAGTGTGAGAACGAGCGCGCCAATAATAAGGGCGCCTACTATTACTAACGAGGCGATGTTGCCGAACAGGGACTCTATCAATCCCAAGCCGTTGCCGGTGAAACCGGCTTTGCCGGGGAAGACGATATCAATAAATCCGAGCGAGGAGAGAATTAAAACGATGGCGCCGATAAAGGTTGGGCTAAGAAATTTTATCTCATGAGCGAGCAGAAAGACGGCGGCGATGATAAAAGCTACTAGTGGCAAGAGGAAGTAGCCGATGCCGAAAACGGCGGAAAGTGATTCATACAAAAACCCACCCACCACGCCGGCCTGATTAAAGCTAGCGAGCATCAGGACGATAGCGGCGCCAACTAACAATACAGCGAGGACACTCTTTTTAATTTCTACGGAAACGTGGCTTTCTTTTTCCTTTTTCAGCTCCAGTTCTTTTTCGCTCCTTTTGATTTTTCTCTTTCTCATTATTTAATTCTAAAACAAAGTGGCGGGCATATCCATCTCTTGGATGTTAATGGAGACCTTGACGGGTTCGCCGGAAAATTTTTGGGGGATGATAACATGCCCCTTTTCTTTAATGTGGTCATAGAGCATTTTGGTAACTTTAACATCTTGGAGGCAGTAATCTTCAAGCGCTTTGAGGTTGCCTTGCTGGTAATACTTGATAGCGTCAAGTCCGTGGCCGGTTTTGCTTTCGCTTAAGTTGGCTTGGGCAAGAATGTCCAAGCTGACGCGCTGGCCGTGGGCGATTTCTACTTCCTCCAGTAGGTCGAGTTGGGGAAGCGCCATAATATTGAAGTTGTAATATTTTTTCATTACCGGCAGGTCAAAGCGTTTGGTGGCAAAGCCAATGACTAAACTGGCGTTTTGCAAAATAGGCGCGAACTTGTCCAGTTCGTGTTCGTGAAAGCCGAAGTATTTGTCTTGGTTGTAGGAATAGGCGCCGATATAAGAAATCTCCAGTCGCTCAACGTTTTGGTGACCACCGACGTCGGCGAAGGTATTTTTTGTCTCAATGTCTATGACGAGCTTATCTTTCATAAGTTTACTGTCATTCTGAGCGAGGCGAAGAATCTTTAAAGATCCTTCGTTAACACTCAGGATGACGACGGTATCGAATGTTTATTATTGTGCCTATCGGCGACAGAGCTAGCGGCGTAGCTGTAGGGCTTGGTGCGGGCTTCAAAGTTGTTGGCGCGGATGACGCCGACTAATTCCTGAATCATGTCGCGAGTTTTGCCGTTTTCGCCGACGTCAATGTGAATTTCAAAGTCAAAGTGAGGTAGGTTAAATTGCTTAGCAACGCCCAGAAAGTCCTTGGCGACATCAAGAGAGGTAAGCACTTCCTGCCAGATGCGGTTTCTTAAGGTATGCATTTTGCCGATGATGGCGCGGCGCCAAAAATAACGGCCGCCATTGCCGATGCGGTGGACAACGATGGCGGTTACAAAGTCGGCGCTGAGGTTGCCTATTTCTTCAGAATCGGTGCCGATGATGATTTTGTAGGGTCGTTTGGTATCGGCCTGCATAAACTGGATGATTTCGGTAACCACCTGTTCAGGCGATAACTGAATACCAGCGGGTGTTTTGAATAGTAGATTATCCATATAAATGTATGATTTAGAATACTATATTTAAGTATTAGTGTCCAGCTATTGACTTTTGTCAAGGAATTTGCTATAATGTACGCAGAAAGTTTGACAACTAGTCATTTCGAGCGAAGTGAAACGAAGTCGAGAAATCTCAGTGCTTTGTGCGTTGCAAAGTTTATGAGATCTCTCCACCACGGTCGAGATGACAAAAAGAAAGGAAGGGTAGAATGAGGAGCGATATTTTGAAATGGGCGTTTTTGGTGGCATTAGCGATTGTGGTTGGCGCAGTAGTGTTCTACCTCAATAACGAAAGGATGGCGAAAGCTGAAGAGGCGCCGCCGCCGCCGTCTGAACAGGTGGGGGAGCAGAAGCAGATCCCGCAACTTCAGCCGGTTCCTGAACAGCCGTCGGTACAGCAACCAATGGACACCGCTGTTTATACGGAGAGTCACTCTTCTTGTGGGCAATGCATGTGTTGTACTATGCGCAGTTGCCATCAAGAAAAACGTGACATGAAGAAGGCGTTGCGCAAGTGGTATTACAGCATGAAAAAGTCGTTGCGGTCCATGTGCCGTTGTCGGCGCCATGTTTCTTGCTGTTGCGCGCAGTGTCGGGTTGGATGTCCTCGGGTTGATGTGCGGTGCGAGTCGTCATGCGCGCCAGCGCCACAGCAACAACGTTGCTATGAGCCGGCGCCACAGCGGCAACGTTACTGCGCGCCGCCGACATTTCAGTTTCGTCAGCAAGAAGGTTGTGGTTCGTACTATGGTGGTTACGGTGGCGGCTATACTTACCAGCCCCAAACTTGGGGTGGTGGGTATATCAGTTTACCGCAGCCGCGATATGATTATTCAATCAGATTGCGACAGCCGCCGCCACGACCAGTGATGCCGCGTCCGCCGGGACCGGGTTATCGAAGCCCTGGTCAACCGCGTTCCCATTATCACAACACGATAATTGGAAGGCCGCCTCAACCGCCTAGCGGTCCCTGTGGCGGCGCCCCCTGCCCAACGGTGCGGTAGCAGAATAGTAAGTCAGCCGCTTAAGAGCTGACAACCCCCAGATAACATCTGGGGTTTTTTATTAGCCTCTAGCTTCTAGTGTTATGCCCAGCCTTCTTTAGCGAGGGCGTCGTGGAGTTCGTCGGGATGGTGGCGGCAATGGAATTCCAAACGGCTGGATTCGGCGTGGGCTTTACTATAACGCAACCCTTTAGCCATCTGGTTGCGTTCGTGCAGTTCGTGGAGGAGGACATAGCCGCGTTCCGGTTTAATAATCGCGTCATCAATCCACACCTCGTTTTTGGGGACGAATTCATAAACATGATCATGGCCGCCGGCGGTAAAATCAATGTCAAAAACACTGCGTACCAATCGGCCGTTAACAACCCACACTTGAATACCATTCTCTAGTGTTTTCCATAATTCTTCGTGAACCTCTTTTCCATCGGGCAATTTTTGGCCATTATGAGTTAGTTTTTTAACATCGCCGGCGCGGCGCCGTTCTCGTTGTTCGGCCTTGTCGGCCGCTACTAGGGCGTCATCGTAGGAAGCGCCTTTTTTCATCAATTGATATTCTATTAAAAGATGGTCAATGAAAAAATTGTGTTCATCGTGTTCGGCCTCTTGGTCAACCCATAATTCATTGATGGGAATATAGGAATAGCGATAGTGCTGGCCGAAGTTGGTAAATTCTTCGTCTAAGTGGCCGCGGATATAACTGCCGTCAACCAGCCAGATTTTTAATTTGCCGCGCTCATCAATTTTTGATAAATAAAAACATTTGTCTGTTTTCGCCATATACTTTATACTCTATACTTAAAGTATGAAACGTGTCTACTTGGATTATGCGGCGACAACGCCGATGGATAAGGAAGTGGAAAAGGCGATGCGGTCTTATTGTGGTGAAATTTTTGGCAATCCGGGGTCGGTGCACTCTTTTGGACAGGAAGCGTCGCGGGCGGTGTTTACGGCGCATGAGCAGATAGCGCGGGCGTTGGGTTGCAAATATAATGAGGTGATTTTTACCGGGTCGGCGAGTGAGGCAAATAATTTGGCGCTCCGAGGCGCATTCGCAGCTATTTTTCAGAACCGCGGTCTGGTTTTTCCAGCGAAAACCAGCCGCTTGGCTCTCGGCGAGTTTCCCGCGGAGCGGGACCAAGCAAACTCGCCTCCGAGACATTCTGAAAAACAGCATGCGAATGCGCCTCTACGCTTAATTACATCTAAGATTGAACACTCTTCGGTTTTGGCGACCTGTAAGGATTTGGAGGAGAATTGGGGGGTGGAGGTGGTTTATTTGCCGGTGGACAGAGGAGGGTTGGTGGGTTTGAAGAAGTTGAAGGAGGAGTTGAATGAGCGGACAGTGTTGGTTTCTATTGGAATGGTGAATTCGGAGATTGGGGTGGTACAGCCGATTGCGGAGATTGGGAGGATGATTGGAGAGTTTAGAGATGGAATAGTAAAAAAGAAGAGTGTCATTTCGACCGAATCCGCCAGCTGGCGGAGGAGTGGAGAAATCTCATCATCGTCCAAAAAACAAATCATTGAGATCTCTCCTGCCCGCAATGCCTTGCATAGCGAGGCGGGCGGGCGACAGGCTCGAGATGACGGCGTTATGTATCCTCTTTTCCACACAGACGCTGTTCAAGCGTTCCAATTTCTAAAGTGCGATGTGGAGGAGTTGGGGGTTGATTTGATGACTTTGTCGGCGCACAAAATTTATGGGCCGAAGGGAGTTGGGGCACTATTCGCGCGAAATCCGAAAAAAATCTTAAATCCTATTATTACCGGCGGTGGTCAGGAGTGGGGCCTGCGGGCGGGGACGGAGAATGTGGCAGGGGTGGTTGGCTTTGGTAAGGCGGTAGAGCTGGCGGAGGCGGCGCGAACTGAAGAAGTAAAGAGAATTGGCGGTTTACGGGATTATTTTTGGCAGGAGTTGAAGAAAATTGTGCCTGATATAGAAGTGAATGGTTGGTTTAATGAGAAAGGGGCGCGGATGAGATCTCTCGACAAGCTCGAGATGACGAACATGAGACGGGTCCCTAATAATTTGAATATCTATTTTCCGGGGAGGCCGGCGCAGGATTTGATAATTGAACTGGATTTGGCGGGGGTGGCGGCTTCCACGGTCTCGGCCTGTTCGGCGCGGGCGGCCCAGCCGTCGCATGTAATTGAAGCCCTTCGACAAGCGAAAGATTCTTCGCGAAAGCTCAGAATGACGAGCAACACAGGGGGAGACGATCGGCCGACGAGTAGTATCCGTTTTTCGTTGGGGAAATTTACTACCCAAGAAGAGATTGATTATGTTTTGGAAGTTTTGAGGAATAGGTTTAACTAAGAGTGACCAGTGGCCATTTTTCAGTGACCAATCAGTGACCAATGGAATAAGTGACCAATGGAATTTTAATAATTGGAATTTGACTGGTCACTGGTAACTGATCACTGGAATTTGAGAAATATTTGACACTTTCTCTATTTTTCAGTAACATAGGACTTATATAGATCCCGGATCGAGTCCGGGATGACACGATTATGAATAACTTTCATCGTTTTACAATGAAAGCTCAAGAGGCCTTGCAGAGCGCGCAGGATTTGGCGGCGCAACGCCATCACGGCGAGTTTAAGGCGCTTCATTTATTGCATAGTTTATTGGGCGATGGCCAATCACTAGTCCAGCCGATGCTGGCCAAGTCGGGCGTTAATTTGGATAATTTGCGCCAAGAATTGCAATTGGAACTGGAGCGGTTACCAAAGATTTTTGCCAACTCGGCGATTGGTCAGCTTTATCTTTCACAAGAAATTGTGATGTTGTTGGATCGGGCGGCAAAAATTGCCTTAGCTCAGCATGACGAATTCATTTCCTGTGAGCATTTATTGTTGGCAATGGTTGATATTCAATCAGAAGCCCAAGCTTTGTTGGCGAAATTTGGCATACGTCGAGAGAATTTATTGCGGACATTGGCGCACCTGCGGGGTTCAATGCGGGTAACCGACGAGATGCCGGAGAGTAAAATGCAGGTGCTGGATAAATATGCCGTTAATCTTACTCAGCAGGCGCGGGATAGTAAGTTGGATCCGGTTATTGGTAGAGAGGAAGAGTTGCGCCGTGTAATACAGGTACTTTCGCGGCGGACGAAAAACAATCCGGTGTTGATTGGCGAGCCGGGCGTTGGTAAGACGGCGATTGCCGAGGGCTTGGCGCAGAAGATTGTGGCTGGCGACGTGCCGGAAACATTAAAAGACAGAGAGTTGGTAATGTTGGATATTGGTTCACTAATTGCTGGCACTAAATTTCGCGGCGAGTTTGAAGATCGGTTGAAGGCGTTTATTAATGAGGTGAAAAACTCGGCGGGGAAGATTATTTTATTTATTGACGAATTACACACCCTAGTGGGCGCAGGCGCGGCTGAGGGGGCGATTGATGCTTCTAATTTGCTTAAGCCCTCGTTGGCGCGCGGCGAACTGCACGCCATTGGCGCTACTACACTTAAGGAATATCAGCGGTATATAGAAAAGGACGCCGCCTTGGAACGTCGCTTTCAGCCGATTGTGGTAGATGAGCCGTCGTTGGAGGATACGATGGCGATTTTGCGCGGCTTAAAGGAAAAGTATGAGATTCATCATGGTCTACGGATTAGCGATGAGGCGCTAGTGGCGGCGGTTAATCTGTCGGCGCGTTATATCACTGACCGTTTTTTGCCCGATAAAGCGGTGGATTTGATGGATGAGGCGGCGGCGGCGCGGCGTCTGGAGACCGAGACCACCCCTCAAGAGATAGAAAAAATAAGAAAAGAGATTATGCGGCTGGAGATTGAGCGGTCGGCGTTGATGAAGGAAGGACACGGAAAAGTTAATCGTTTAGATGAATTAAATAAACAACTGGGAGAGCTGAAGAGTAAAAATGACGAGATTTCCGCCCAATGGCATGCGGAGAAAATCGCCTTTGATAATCTGCATAATTTGCGGCGCAAGATTGATGATTTAAAAAGAGAAGCGGAGATTGCCGAGCGGGAGGGTGATTTGGAGAAGGTTTCCCAGCTGATTTATGGGCAATTGCCGGTGGCGGAGAATGAGTATCAGGCGTTTGAGAAGAAGTATTTTGGGGGAGAGAAAGGTAGTGGATCCCGGGTCAAGCCCGGGATGACAGAGGGAGTCGGGATGACGAGTGGCAAGAGAAAAAAGTTTATCAAAGAAGTGGTGGACGAGGAGGATGTGGCCTCGGTGGTTTCGCATTGGACCGGTATTCCGATTACTAAGATGCTGGAGACAGAGGCGGAGAAATTGACCCGTATTGAGGAGGTGCTGGCAAAGCGGGTGGTCGGTCAAAAAGAGGCGATTGGCGTTATCGCCAACGCCTTGCGGCGCAGCCGCGCCGGCCTATCCGATGACGACCAGCCGCTGGGCTCGTTTATGTTTTTGGGGCCGACGGGCGTGGGCAAAACCGAGTTAGCCAAGACCTTGGCGGAGTTTATGTTTAATGACGAAAAAGCGCTGGTGCGGATTGATATGTCGGAATATATGGAACGCCATTCCGTTTCCCGCTTGGTGGGTTCGCCGCCCGGTTATGTTGGTTTTGAGGAAGGCGGCCAGTTGACCGAGATTGTCCGCCATCGGCCTTACAGCTTAATCTTATTTGACGAAGTGGAGAAGGCGCATCCCGAGGTATTTAATATCCTATTACAGATGCTGGATAACGGCCGTTTAACCGATAGTAAGGGCAAGGTGGCTAATTTCAAGAATTCTATTATTATTCTAACCTCCAATGTTGGCAGTCGTTACTTTAAGGAGATGGCTAGCTTGGGCTTTGGTTTGGCTAACGGCGAAGAAGAGAGCCAGCGGGAACAGGAGGAGCAGTTTCGGGAGCGGGTTCATCAGTCGTTGAAGGAAAGGTTTCGCCCCGAGTTCTTGAATCGGTTGGATGATATTATTATCTTTAATTCTTTGCGCAAGAAAGATATCGGGAAGATTGTTGATATTCAACTAGAGAGGACTAAGCAGAAGCTGGCGGAGAAGGATATTAAGGTTACTATTAACAGCGCGGCGAAGAAATATATTGTGGAAAATGGTTTTGATCCCGACTACGGCGTGCGGCCGATTAAACGGCTGATTCAGCGGGTTATTTTAGACCAGTTGGCCGATAAAATAATCAGAGGACAAATTAAAAATGGTAGCAAAGTTAAAGTCGGTTTGGAAAAATCAAATATCACAGTTAGCGTTTAAGGCGGCGATTTTCGGCTTGTTATTGCTTTGGTTTGGCTATGGCCACAGCTTGCCGGCGGCGGCGGCGTTGGTAGTGGGGGTGATGTGGTTGTATTTTAAGCCGTTTTTTAATCCGGTAGCGATGTTACGGCCATTTTCGGTGTTTTTGATTTTGGCTTTTTGGACGACGACGGTGACTTTTAGCTATATAGCGGTAGTATTTCTAGCGTTTTTGTTTTTTGTAATTCTGGGGTTGAAAAATCTGATTTTGGTGAGGCGGAAGGGGTGGCGAGCTTTTCTGGATATTTCTTTGCTTTATCTGGGGTTTTTAAACTTCTTTTTATTAGATAAGTCCTCGCTGTTTTTTTTGAAATGGGGAGGTTTTCTGGTCGTTTTTTATTTGTTGTTCGGGGATTTATTGCGGACGGTAAGGGCGCCTGATGATAAGGTGGGCGTGGTGGGTGGTGTTTTGACCTTGATTGCCGCCGAGTTGTTGTGGGTGGTGAGCTGGCTGCCGATTGGGTTTTTGGCCTCGGCTAATTTGATGATTTTAGTTTCGTTATTAATGGTTGATTTGCTGGCGGGGTATTTTAAGGGGAAGTTGCGGCAAAAGATGATAATCAAGGATTTGATGGTGTTTTTGGTTTTGTTGGCGGTGGTGCTACTTACTTCCAGATGGACGCTTTGAGTTTGTTATTCTGAATAAAGTGAAGAAATCTCATAGATTATATTCTATCTGTCATTTCGACTGGAGGCCGCTAGAAGCGGCCGTAATGGAGAAATCTCATGGATTAGGTATTATTGAAAGCAATGAGATCTCTCCACTTCACTTCGTTTCGGTCGAGATGACAAGCTGTTCTTGCTAAAAAATAGTTAATAGTGTAATTTGGCAGATAATGAACATTCTCCAAAAGAGTCGGCGATTGTCTTATGTGGTTCTGCGCTTGGCGGCTTATGTCCGTCGGCGGGAGTTTAAAGAGCGATTGGAATACTGGGCTTTTGAGCTTTTGGAGGGTGCGGCGGCTGATGATTTTGAGAAAGCGTTGACTGCCATTGATGTTATTGAGGCCCTAATTCGTTTCGGCGAGTCAATTTATGAGATAGAGCCGATAAACTCCACTGTAGTTATTCAGGAGTTATCCACAGTTAATGCGGCAATCCGGCAATTGATTGGCAAGGACGAATTGCCGGATTTCCGGACTATGATTGCCGGATTGCCGGATTCATTGCCGGATTTGGAAAAACCCAATAAAAATGGGGATTTTGACGAGATTGAGCCGAATGATGGGTATGATAATAGCGAGGCGGCATTGATGCGCCAATCGGCGGTTTTGAAGAAAATTCGGCAATATAGCAAAATCGGCGGGTGCCGAATTGGCGATTTGGCGGAGGCGTTTCCTGATATTAGCGAGCGTACTTTGCGTTATGACTTACAGAAATTAATCAATCAGAAGATGGTTTATAGAAGCGGCAGTATGGGTCCAGGGACGACCTATCATATAGAAGAGAGTAAACTTTAAAATTCACCTAATTCACCTAATTTCTAATTCACCTAAAAAATAACCAATCTCTACAAAAAATCTAAAACAACAAAAACTAA
>JBDRBW010000021.1:0-4662 GCA_043822345.1 Patescibacteria group bacterium | reverse complement strand
ACTCATTGCTTTTTCCTTTCTGTTTGGGGAAACCAATCTGACAAGTTACTGTGGGTAGTATAGCATAGTTTGTACTATTTTGTCAACTGAAATTACCGTATAAATAAACGGCTCAATGGGTTGAGCCGTTTATTTATTGGGTGTATGCTCATTATTAATGGTAATACGGACACTCAAACAAATGGACTGGCTGTTAAACGGTTCAGTTTTTCTGTTGGCGATAGCGAGTTTACTAACGTTGGCCAGTGTCGCCCCCAATCTTGCATGGAATCAGGCGCTGTGGTTCGTGTTGGGTTTTTTCATTATTTTTATCTTTTCCATTATCAACTGGCATACCTTGACTAATTATCGCTGGTTATTTTTTAGCATTTATGGTGTAGCTGTAACACTTTTAATAATCACTTATTTTTTTGCGCCAACAATCAGGGGAATTAAGGGTTGGTTAGTAATCGGTCCCCTTCAGTTACAAACAGCGGAAGTCGCCAAATTAGCGCTAATAATTCTTTTTTCTTATTTCTTCACTCACCGCCATGTGGGTATGGGTCAGTGGCAAAATATTGTTGTGTCTTTTGTTTATCTTCTTATCCCCGCTATATTAATTTTAATGCAACCAGACATGGGATCGGTGATGGTGTTGTTTGGTATCTGGCTTTGTTTTCTATTTATTAGCGGTATCCGACAGCGCCACCTGATAATTGGACTTTTATTGATTGCTATTATGGCTACTGTCGGCTGGCATAGTTTTTTGCAAGATTATCAAAAAGAACGAGTCATCGGTCTTTTTAATCCGACTTACGATCCATTGGGAATTAATTATGGCGTCATCCAGTCGAAAATTGCCATCGGTTCAGCCGGTTTTTTGGGTAAGGGTTTTCATCAGGGTACTCAAACACGGCTGGATTTTCTGCCCGAAGCCGCCACCGACTTTATTTTTGCCGCTTTTGTTGAAGAGTGGGGACTGTTAGGAATGATGATAACGTTAAGCGCGCTAATTTTTCTTATCATTCGCATTATCAAAATTGGCGCGGCGGCAAATAATAATTTTACTCGTTTTTTGTGCCTGGGGACGGCGGCATTATTTTTAATTCACCTCGCTCTTAATTTAGGATCAAACCTAGGGCTGTCGCCGGTAGTCGGCATCCCGCTAACTTTTTTTAGTTATGGCGGTTCTAATTTAATAGTTAGCGCGGCATTAATAGGCATCGTTCAAAGCGCGGAGGTATCAAGGGGTTGATTGTAAGTTCTTTATCGGTTACTATTTAAAAACTGGTATGCTAGAAATTAGTAAGCCCCCTGTTTTTTTAATCGCTGGGTTAGCGGTGGTTTTTTTAGTAATATCGGTAGAATTAACTGTCGCCCTTCAACCAGTGGATCGGGACGCGATTAATAATACCCCGCAGTTTACTATTGAGAGAGGAGATGGGTTACGGGAGATAGCAGATAATTTACATAACAACCAACTAATTAGAGCCAGTAAGGCCTTTAAGATTTACAGTTTATTAAGCGCTTCCGCTCATCGTTTTAAGCCGGGAATCTACGAAATAAGCTCTTCATGGAATGCGGCGCAAATTGCTCAAGTGTTAGTGGCTGGACCAGCAGAAACGGAGGCATTTATTACGGAAGGATCAACCGTTAAGGATATTGATGCGAAGTTGGGGGAATTGGGTATTATCAAAAATGGGGAGTTGAACAATTTCAACTGGCGCCACTTAGAAGAAGATTATCCATTTCTACAAAAAGCTGATTCGTTAGAGGGATTTCTTTTGCCTGATACTTACCGTTTTGCCCAATTTTCCCCGATAAAGATCGTGGTCAGGGAGATGTTGGGAAATTTTATCAAACAAGCATGGCCATTAATTGAAAATTCAGACGATTACTACAACAAAATAATCGTCGCCTCTCTCATTGAAAAGGAAGCTCCTTTTAGTGGTGACCGACGAATAATATCCGGTATCATCTATAAGAGAATGCGTTTAGGTATGCCCTTGCAAATTGACGCTACGGTGGCTTATGCTAAATGCGATGAGCGATTTCTAACCTGCTCAGCCGCTGACCGGCGCTTGTCAAAATCCGATCTTGCTATTGACAATAATTTCAATACATACTTAAATAAAGGTTTACCCCCAGCGCCAATTGCCAACTTCGGAATTGATGCGCTGAAGGCGGCTATCGCCCCCCAAAACACCTCTTATTTGTATTACATTTCCGACCCGCGATCAAAAAAAACAATTTTCGCCGCTACCCTTGAAGAGCACAATAATAACCGTATTAAATATCTAAGATGAAAGAAGCGTGGTCGGGTTTTTATTGCGTTTAAATTATGCCAAAACTACCCACTAAAACATTTACTAGCTATTTCGGCACTTTTACCCAACAGCCGAAATTATTTGAGATTCAAAGCAACTCTTATAACTGGTTTCTAGAAGATGGTTTGAAAGAATTGTTTGGGGAGGTTTTTCCTATAACCGATCATTCTGGTGGTGAATTAGAACTCTCCTTTGTGGACTATTTTTGGGATGATCCCAAATACGACGAGGAGCAGGCGAAATTTAAAGGTTTAACTTACGAAATGGCGCTGAGAGCCAAGTGCTGTCTTACTAATACAAAAACTAAGTCGTCCAAAGAACAGGAGGTCTACTTTGGCGACTTTCCGGTGATGACCGAACGGGGCACTTTTATTATTAATGGCGTAGAGCGGGTGGTTGTTTCCCAATTAGCCCGGTCGGCTGGTGTTTATTTTACCGCTAATTTGTGGCGGGGTAAGAAGCTTTTTGGCGCAAAAATAATTCCCAATCGGGGAGCGTGGTTGGAGTTTGAGACCGATTCTGATGGGTTTATCGGAGTAAAAATAGATCGCCACCGCAAAACAGCTATCACCGATTTACTAAGAATTTTTGACTTAAAAGAAAATGAGGAGATATTAAAAACTTTTGCTGACGTTGATACGGGACAGATTAAATATATAGACAAAACCCTCAACAAGGACGGCGCTAAAGATTGTGACCAATCCTACGCGGAGATTTATAAAAGAATTAGACCGGGCGATCTGGCGACTATTGAGAACGCCAAGAGCTTGATTAATGCTATGTTTAAGCGGCTCGATCGTTACGATTTATCTGTGGTAGGCCGTTTCAAAGTTAATCAGAGGTTGGGTGTGGATGTAAAAGAAGATTCACGGCTGTTGCGGCTTGAGGATTTAATTTTAGTGGTAAAAGAAATTATTAGATTGAACAACGATCAAACTAAAGAGCCTGATGATATTGACCATTTAGGTAATCGGCGAGTGCGTTCGGTTGGCGAACAGTTACAAAATCGGTTGCGGGTAGGTTTCGCCCGATTGCGCCGGATAGTTCAGGATAGAATGTCCACTCAACAGGATATCGCCACGACTCTTTCTATTTCTCAATTGGTTAATGCTCGGCCGTTAACCTCAATGATTAAGGAGTTTTTTTCATCCTCTCAGCTTTCTCAGTTCATGGATCAGGTTAATCCATTGGCTGAAGTGGAGCATAAGCGGCGTATCTCTGCAATGGGCCCTGGGGGATTGACTCAAAAAAGAGCCGGCTTCGAAGTTCGTGATGTGCATCGTTCTCATTATGGGCGTATTTGTCCGATTCAGACACCGGAGGGTGTGAATATCGGTTTGGTTAATCATCTTGCTTCTTATGCTCGCCTTAGTAAATTAGGTTTCATCGAAACCCCATATTTCGTTGTTAAAAATGGTAAGATTACCGATGAAGTAAAGTGGTTGAATGCGCTTGATGAGGAGCAATACAAGATTGCTCATGCCGGAGTTGATTTGAGTAAAACGCCCTTTCCCGAAGAGATGGCTGAAGCCAGAATTAATGGCCGGCCGGGAATGTGTTTACGCAAAGAGTTGGATTTTACAGATGTCAGCCCGCAACAATTTATTAGTATTGCCACCTCGCTTATTCCATTTTTAGAGCACAATGACGCCAACCGGGCGTTAATGGGTTCTAATATGCAGCGTCAAGCATTGGCTTCCATAATACCGGAAGCCCCCTATGTTTCTACCGGTATGGAGGAAAAAGCAGCTCTTGATTCCGGCCAGTTAATTATTGCCGAAGAGGATGGTGTGATAGCAGAAGTTAGCGCGCAACGCATAATTTTAAAAACAAAGTTGGGTAATAAAACCCACGAGTTAAGTAAATTCAAAAGATCCAACCAATATACGCCAATCTCTCAAAGGCCGCTGGTAAATAAGGGGCAGAAAGTAAAGAGGGGAGATGTTTTAGCCGATGGCCCATCTATCGATAACGGTGTTTTGGCGCTAGGCCAAAACTTAACCATTGCCTTCCTCTCTTGGGAGGGGGCTAATTTTGAGGACGCGATTATTATTTCCGAGAAAGTGGTAAAAGATGACAAATTCACTTCTATTCACATTGAAGATTTTTATTGTGAGGTGCGGGATACAAAATTAGGACCAGAGGTTACCACTCCCGATATCCCTAATGTTTCCGAGGACAAGTTGAAAAATCTAGATGAAGAAGGGATTATTCGTATTGGCGCCGAAATGCTAGCCGGAGATATATTAGTTGGTAAAATTTCACCAAAAGGTGAGTTAGAATTGACGGCTGAGGAGCGATTGTTGCGAGCTATTTTTAGCGAGAAGGCGCGTGATGTTAAAGATACTTCACTGAC
>JBDRBW010000020.1:0-4388 GCA_043822345.1 Patescibacteria group bacterium | reverse complement strand
AGTCACGGCCGTGACTGTATTGGACAGAATTGAAGTTGTTGAGTAGAATGAGGGAGAGTTATTTTTTAAACATTATTTTTTATTTTATTTTTATTTTATGAAAAAAGGAAAATTTATGCTCGAAATTTTAGAGAAAGTTGCGACGAGTAGTGTTAGGTCCGTGGACGATTTTGTTGAAAAATTTAATGAAATTAGTTTGGCGCCCGGTAATTATGGCCCTACTGGAGTGGTGAAAAGAATAGAGGCAACGCCAAAACAATCAAAAGAAGCCAGAGAAGCCGAACGCCACCGTAATTTTTTAGGAGGGTTAAAAGAAAAAGAAAAACTTCATCAAAAAGAAAGACGAAAACGTCAAAAAGAAATTCATCGTTTAGTTAAAGATGGTTTTGTTGAGAAAAAGAAGAATAGTTTTAATTTAACTGCGAGGGGAGAGGATAAAAGGAAACGGCTAAAACTATCGGTATTGAAACAACTCCTGTTTAATAATGATTTTAAGAAGGTAAAGGAAAGAAAGGTAATTATAGTTTCTTTTGATATCCCTGAAAAATATAGAGCCGTACGTGATTGGATAAGAAAATATTTAAAATTTTTAGGATATGAAATGATTCATCAAAGTGTTTGGTGCGGGAGAACAAGGTTACCAAGCGAATTTATGGAGTTTTTGAGCGCGCTTGATATGGATCAATATATTAAAATATTCTCTATTGATCACGAGGGTAATTTAAATACGGGGAAGATGTAACGAAGTGATGTGTCCAATATAGTCACGGCCGTGACTATATTGGACAGAAAGAAAAGCCCCCGATTATTTGGGGGCGTTTGTTTTTTATTTATTAATTTGTACCAATTCGCCATTATGGTATTCCATAATGGGCATAGCGCCTTTTTGCGATTCTTTGAGTTCAATGAAGCGGCGCGTCATATAGGCCAGAATTTTTTCTAGCGGGGCGTAGGGAACGTACACTTGCTGGTCGGTTATGTCAGTTAAGGCGAATTTTAACGGGTCGTGCATACCGAACAAGGTTTGGATTTGCCGTTGGGTCGGATCTTGTCTGTTTTCTTGCCAAGTATGAATGATGTGGGCGATAGAATCGGGATTCATTGTGCCGTAGGCGACGTCAAGGCAATCGGTATGTTGTTCAAAAAAATTCATTATTTTTATGAACTGCCGCTGGGTGGTTTCTTTGTCTTTAGTAATAACATCTTGATGCAACCCTAGTTGGGTATGGCGGTGGTCGGTGGCCATATTAGCGCCTTTGATGACGCGCAGGCGAACTCTTTCGTTGGTACGGGCGTAAAATTGTTCAGCCCAGGCAACTAATTTATCAGCGTCTTGAGGACTGTCTTTGAGATAACACTGAAAGGCGAGTTGCAGGAATTCAGCGTATTGGGGAGTGGTTTCTAATAGTTCGGTGAAGATGCGAATAGTCGGATCTTTATAAATAAAGCATTCCATATCAATGCAGATTGACACGTCGTTAACAGCGGCGCGATTGAGTAGTTGCCGCAGATAATTTTTTATCTTTTTTATTTGGGGCTCCGAATAGCCATATTTTTCAGGATCTTTTTCAAACAAAGCTAATGCCGAAAGTTTGATTGACATACTTTCATCATTAGTACCATCAAGGGTGGTGGCGCAGTGTTTAAATTCTTCTAGATTTTTTTCAGCTACCTTGGGATCGAAGGTCGATTCCACTTCGTAAGCAAAAGTTGTTTTTATGTTTAATCGATCAATTAAAGTTGCTAGTGATTGATTAGCTAGCGCTTCCTCTATAGTGTCGCCAGCAATAAAGCGGCGAGCGGGAAAACGTAGTATCCAAGCGTGGCCGCTTCTTTCTATTTGGCTGATAAATTTTTGCGCCCATGGCAATTTGATGCACGCCGTTAATAAATATTGCAGTAGTTGGCGGTGCTTATGCTGTTTTTGTTTTTTCTGAATTATTTTTAACCATTCGTTTTTTTGTCTGTTGACCAGATGATCGTAGCCTTCGCAGGTGCGCATCGAAATTCTCCTTTAGGTTGTCAAGCTTCTATCAGCTTAATAACAAAAAAATGGGTTTCAGACAAGAATTGACAAGATTTTATAAATATGTTATACTGGACACAGTAAAGATAGTTGTTCTTTGACCCTTGAAAGAAAGGAATTTGAGATGAGAACGATTCGAGTATTGTTACTGCTAGTGGTAATGGGTAATCTGACGAAAGCCGATGAACTTGAAAAGCCATTGGTTTTGTTGGATATATGTCCATGTCGCTGTTATGACCAGCGGCTGGCGTCCCATCAGTACGAACCTCAGGCGGGAGATATGCTCTTGTTTGAGACCGGACGTGGCGCTCAGGCGTTTTTTAGGGCTTTCACCGGCCGATCCATTTCTCATGTAGCGGTGATGGTTGAGGTGGATGACCAGTTGTTGGTTTTGTCGGCGGAGAAGAGGAACGGAGTTGTTTTAGAAGAACTTCACACTTTTCTTCGACGTTGTAATCGGCGCGATGTTGTCTGGGTACGACGGATGAGACAACCTCTTTCTTGCGAACAGAAAAGGCGGTTAGCTGATTGGGTAATTAGGCAGGTGGGGAAACCCTATGCTTATCTCAATCAGGTGATCGCGACACCCTATCGGGTGCCAGTTGTTCGGCAGGTGTGGGGATTGCTTCTATGCGATGGTCCAGAGCAACCGCGTTGGTTCTGCTCACAGTTGGTCTGCACCGCCTATCAGGTTTGCGGATTGATTGACGGCCGTTACCGCGCCAAGAGTATGGATCCCGGGGAATTGTGCGTTATGCCTGGTCCCTGGACAAGGCCATTCTGTTTGGTTGGTCTGACGTCAGCGCTAGACCACTAGCGAAAAAGCCCCGTCTTGCGACGGGGTTTTTAAGTTGCTAAAAATAACAAAATTTGGTTAACTGACGGGGATTGATCTTTGAAAAAGGAGTAAGGGGTGGAAAAAGAAAAATCATCGATTACCGGTTTAATGTGGCTGGTGGCTACTTATTATTTTTTGCAGGGTATGGGGGGCAATCCCGGTCTTCATTCTCAAGCGCTAGAATTGTTTCTGAAAAAATCTCTTTTACTTAATCCGATGGGTCAGGCCAGTTTTTTCTTTATTATCACAATTCCGTGGATGATTAAGCCGCTGTATGGTATGATATCCGACTTTCTGCCGATTTTTGGATATAGGCGCGCTAGTTATTTTGTTATTGCCAGCATACTTTCAGTTATTGCTTACGTTTTAGTGGTATTGTTTGGCTACTCATATTTGAATGTTGTGATACTACTAACTATCAGCTCGGTTGGCTTTGCCTTTTCGGATGTGTTGTGCGACGCGGTGATGGTGGAAAAGGGCCAGCCACTGAATGCTACCGATAAACTGCAATCAGCTCAGTGGGCGGCAATTTCAGTTGCCAGCGTTATTTTGATGTTTAGCGGTGGCTATATTGCTCAGTATCTTTCTTTACAAACCGCCGTGCTGTTGTCGTTGGTATTTCCGATATGTGTTCTATTAGTGACAATCTTTTTCCTAAAAGAGAAGAAGGCTATCTCGGTAGAGGACTCGGCCAAAAAAGCGTGGCAGGGATTGAAAGCCGCCTTTAAGATGAAAGCTATTTGGGGATGCGCGATATTTATCTTCGTGTTCTATCTCTGCCCAAGTTTTGGAACGGCTCTGTATAATTACCAAATTGATAAGCTTAAATTTACTCAGGTGAATATCGGCCATATTAGAACGGTAGGCAGTATAGGTTTTCTTTTGGGCGTGTTGTTCTTTATGGCGATTTGTGGTGAATCTAGCAAAAAAAAGAATTTCATAGTTGCGTGGTTAATTAAACAGTACAACAGGTGCGGGGCGGTAATTGAGAATATATTTAGGCGTTGGTTTGAGACGCTTAGGTTGTCTAGGTGGCGAGGTTTGGCTTCGGTGGTATTTGTGATAGTCGCTACTATTGAGATGTTGTTCATTATAATTAGTTCGTGTCTGTATGGTTTGTATATGATGTTAGTGGTTGAGTTGACTAATAAACTGCGCGAGATAGTAAAAAATAAACTTCTTCCCTTAATCATTATTACGGCGATATTTACCACTTTAGCCTATTTGTTTTATTATAATTTGACTAGCGCCTTTATCATTGAAGCATCAACGGCGTTTGTAGGGGCGATGGCGTTCGTTGGTATCTTGGTTATCGCGGCGCGGGTTTGCCCTAAGTATGCCGAGGGAACGGTATTTGCCCTTCTAATGTCGGTTTCCAATTTGGGTAAAGGGGTAGCTAATATCATTGGCGGCCATTTGTACGAAGTTGTCGGTTACCACTGGCTGGTGGCGATTTCGGCGATTAGCGTGGCTTGTACATGGTTTTTACTGCCATTGGTGCGATCAAATAAATAAACGACTCAT
>JBDRBW010000019.1:0-2108 GCA_043822345.1 Patescibacteria group bacterium | reverse complement strand
GGTTAAACAAAATTAGGTAAAAACCCTCAAGCACAGAAATCTACGATCGTAGAAATTCGTGATTGTCGTTTTTTAGTTAGGTTTCTGTTGAGGTTAGACCTCAACCAAGAGACCTCAACCAAGATTTATAAAATAAATAGTTGCGCAATCCCCTATCTTCAAAAACAAAAATCGCCCGGCGATGGGTGGTTTTTATCGGCTCGCTTGGAGCAAAATACATACGAACGATTAGATAGGAAGAAATTTTCACTTAATCGTTAATTAAAATTTTGTTCATAGGTTTTTATCTCAAAATCGCTCGGATACCTCGTAGTCTTACTTGCAGAAAGATTCATCTCTAAAATCACTTAATAAAAGAAAAAATTGAATTGTTAAGTAAGTAAAGACGCCGTTCTTTTCGAAGGCGCCTTACTTGATGGCCAAGATTTTGACCCGAGTTTTCCCTCCGGGAGTTTCAACATTGATTTCAGTACCGACTCTTTGCCCGAAGACAGCCGCTCCGATTAGGGAAGCATTGGACAACTGGCCTTTGGATCTACGAGCGAATTGACCGCCCATTTGAACAACTATCCGCTCCTTGTCATCAAGGAGCAGTGTTACAATGTGTCCTAATTGCACAGTTTCATTATTATCAGGCTTTTCAACGATAATCGTATTCTTCAACGCTATCTCGATATCGCCGATTTTCCTACTCCACATTGTAATCTGTCTCCGCGCTTCTTCCGCAGCGAAATTCTCATGTTCAAATGGTTCGCTCTCGCCATGGGCCTCTCCTTTTTGGCGCATGGCTTGGTTATAGTTTCCTTGAGCTTCCTTTAAATCTTCGATCAGAGCGTCATATTCTACTTGAGTCACCTTTTGCTTGCCCATTAAATACCACCTCCTTTCGCTTGTGGTTGGGGACTAAGACAATAATAGCAAACAGAACTGTAAAATACAACAGGTTTCGCTAGGAATAACATTTTTAGTTATATTGTCGACAATAAACAGTTTTGACTCTATAACCGGCATTTGCTTACTAGAAAGTCTCCGATAGCTAAATAGTCCATTTGAGTGCTCAAAAAACATTTAATAGCGTCGGCTGGTGTTTCAACAATCGGCTCGCCCGCAAGATTAAAAGAAGTATTTAAAACCAAGGGAATTCCCGTAAGCCGATAAAATTCGTTTATTAAGTCGTAATAAATATCGTTGTCTTGTTTGGTAACTGTCTGGACGCGGCAAGTACCGTCTATGTGGGTTACCGCTGGTATTTTTGATCTTACGTCCTCCCTTACTGGTACGACCAAAAGCATAAATGGACTATCAATATCAAAATCAAAAAAGTTTTTAACTTTTGAACGCAACACCGAGGCGGCGAACGGTCGAAAAGATTCCCGATGTTTTACCTTTTGATTCAAGATATCTTTCATGTTTGCCGGTCGCGGATCGCATAAAATACTTCGATGACCCAACGCCCGGGGACCAATCTCGCTTCCTCCCTGAAACCACCCGACTATCTTTCCCTCAGCGATTAATTTTGCCGTTACTTTTATAATATTATCTACTTTTTTAAAAACGAAGTTTGTCGATTTTGGAATAACAAGATTGGTCACTTTTTGAATACTAAATAATGCTTTTTGGATATCGTCGGAAGTATAGGTATTTTTCCGGTAATCTCTTTTCCAAATATTGAATTTATTCCCCTGATGATCTCCGTATATGTAATATCCGTAAAAAGCGTTACCGATACTTTGCCCTGGGTCCCCAGCGGTAGGAAAAATATGTATTTTTTTAATCCCCGTTTCTTGTAAAATCTTAGTATTACAAACAGTATTTAGAGCTCCGCCGCCAGCCATACAAAGATTTTCTAAACCGGTAAGTTGCTGGTATCTTTTTATTGTTTCAATTACCACTCTCTCAAACTCACCCTGAATCCAAGCAGCCATGTCTTTGTAAACTGTCGGGTCTTTCCCAAATTTTGGCGGCACTTTTAATCTTATCTTTTTACAAAACCTTTCTAAACCATTGGCTGTATGATTAAGAAGGTTATTGCTGAATAAACCGTTTTTATTGCGATTAAATATTGGCCACCGGGAATATTTTTGAGGATCTCCATATGGAGCCAGGCC
>JBDRBW010000018.1:0-6269 GCA_043822345.1 Patescibacteria group bacterium | reverse complement strand
AAACTGATCGACGATTATTTTAATAAAACTTTATATAATGCCAAAGTGACGTGGACCTGTTTAAGCTGATCGAATTTTCACTTCCTGACATATTTTAATTATCCCACGAGAGAGAGAGAGAGAGAGCAAGGGCTGAAAATGTGGATAACTTTTTAGAAATACTAAAATGTCGACTATAGTCACGGTCGTGACTATAGTCGACAAAAGCAATCTAGCAATTAAAAATAACTCATTTGAGTAATGAGTTATTTTGTTGCGCCTCTTTGCCATCAATTTTAATTGGATAAAAGTAAAGAATATCATCAAAACCATCAACAAAATTGACCAACCAACATTGCTCTTGGTTGCCTTCACTGATTTGTTCCATGCTCCTTAAAAATCACTAGTCAGAATATTTTTATCGGAACCGCCCGGTAAAGGAAAAATTGGTATTGGTAATTTTTTTGTACCGGGGGGTATAACCACCAACACTCCAATCACCTGCCCCTTTCCCTCAAATTCAGGAAAAATCAGAGGGACAGCCAAGTGGCAGGACTCACTCTTTTTAAAATCAATCTCTCCGCTAAAAAGACGGTTTTCACAGCCCGGAAATAAATTAGGGACGCCTTGAGGCATTGGTTCAACTAATACCCATCGCCGGCCACTCAAATCGTTCTCATAACCCTGTAATTCTGCTTCGCAACTCTGCAACGCTGTTTGTAATTGCTCCCGCTCTGTTTTCAATTGATTTATTTCATGATTTCGCTCATTAATCACATATGCTAACCCAACAGTAATAACTCCCAAAAGAACTGCCAAAACACTAATGCCACTACCACGCATCGCCACCTCCTATTTTTAGAAATCAACGAACTCCCAACCATATAAGCATACATTATGGTAAAATAAAAGTATGAGGATGATTATTCGCCCCATCTTTCTTTTCGCCGCCAACTTCGTTGCTTTGCTGTTGCTGGATTATCTGATAACCGGCTTTGAGTTGGCCGCCGAACCCGCAAATCTTATTATCATTACTCTCGTCTTTACTCTGCTTAACAGCATCATCCGCCCCGCTGTCAGGTATTTTCTTGTTACCTTTCTCATCTTTACCTTCGGCTTGTTTAGTTTGATTATCAACGCCGGTGTTCTCGTTACCCTTGATTTTTTACTAGAAGGCATTACAATAAACGGACTGGCTCCTCTTATCCAATCAACGGTTGTGATGACGGCCGCCAACGTAATTATCGGCTTTTTCGGTTGGATATTGTTCAGGAGAGACGTATAAAAAAATTGTCATCCTGAACGCTAGTGAAGAATCTTAAAGGATTGCCACGCAAGCTCGCAATGATAAAAAGATCCTTCAGCTCCGCTTCAGGATGACCACTGATTCATGGGTACTACAATAACAATCTTACAGATATTAATCTCAATCGCCTTAGTGGTGTTGATTTTACTTCAAGAACGTGGTGGTGGCGCCGGCGGTATTTTTGGCGGCGGCGGAGGCGGCGGATTTTATCAAGCTCGCCGCGGTATTGAAAAAATCATCTTCACCAGCACTATTATACTAACTATTGTCTTTGTTTTACTGGCTTTCATTAGTTTGTTTATCGCATAAATTCCCGCTCGTCTTCTCGTTCGTCATTTCGAACAAGCCAGGCGAGTCGAGAAATCTCATAAATTATCTTATTACAAAGTTGATGGGATCCCTCGACAAGCTCGGGATGACGAATAAAGATGTTCTATCTTTTTAATAAAATATTCTACCACCTCTCCAAAATAGAACTCCGCCTAATCATCGGCGCTCTGCTTATATTTCTCGTCTCCGCTTTTTTTATCACAGTTAATATTTACTACCAAAACACCATTGAACAGCCAAAAAGGGGCGGAAAATATATTGAAGGCATTGTCGGCCAACCCAGTTTCATCAACCCCCTTATTGCCAATCAAAGCGAAACCGATAAAGACCTTATCGAAATTATTTTCTGCAATCTCAACGATTTAGTCGCCGGCTATCAAATAAGCGAAGACAACAAATCATGGACGCTAACACTCAAGGAAAACCTTAAATGGAGCGACAACGAACCCATTGCCGCCGATGACGTCCTCTTCACTATAGAAACTGTCCAAAACCCTTCTAACAATCACCCGCAATACCCTACCTGGCAGGGTATTGTTATTGAACGGCTCAATCAAAATGAGATTCGCCTCACGCTAAAAACACCTTACGTCTTTCTTATTGATAACTTTAAAGAACTCAAAATCGCCCCCCGCCACATCTTCAACGCCATTCCCGCCGCCAATCTGCGCCTGTCCCGTTATAATCTTGAGCCAGTGGGCAGTGGACCGTATAAATTTAAAGCGGTCAATATCCGCAAAGACGGCTTCATCACCGACTATCAATTTATTCCCAACGAATATTATTTTGGAAATCCTCCATATATAGAAGAGTTGACTTTTCAATTTTATGAAAACGAATCCGATGCCATTGAGGCCTTTAATAAGAAAAAAATAGATGGGTTGGGCGGCCTCAATAAAAAACAATTAAACGACATTGGCATAGGTTATCAAACCTTAACTATTAACCTCCCCCGCTACTATGCCGTCTTCTTTAATTCCAATGCTAACTCCGACCTAAAAAGCCAAAAAATCCGCGCCGCTCTTGACTTGGCCACCGATAAAGAAAAAATTACCAAAACCACTTTTGATGACCAAACAATTATTATGAACGGTCCTCTGCCACCCAATATCAGCGGTTACAGCCAAAGTGTTTACAAGGATAAAAAATTTAACCTCGAAGAGGCGGAGAAAATTTTAGAGTCCGCCGGATTGACAGAAAAAGAAGATGGTGTTAGGATTGAACTTAACATTATAATTCCTCAAATTTCTTTTCTCGAAGAAACTGCTAAAATTATAAGAAGCGATTGGGAGAAAATAGGCGTCAAATTAAACACCATCACTCTCGATCCAGACGATATCAGTAATAATGTAATTCGCTCCAGAAATTATGAAATGATTCTCTTTGGTAATATTCTTAAAAAAAATCCTGATTTGTTCTCTTTTTGGCATTCGTCTGAAAGATTTTATCCCGGCCGCAACCTCTCCTTGTATGAGAACAAAAACGTGGATTCTTTATTAGAAAATATTAGACAAGATTTCAATAATTATTCTCGCAACCAAAAACTAGAGCAATTACAAAAAATAATTAATGAGGACAAGCCCGCTATATTTCTATTCAGCCCTAATTATCTGTATCTAACCACAAAAAACTTGAAAGGGTTTGACTCTTATTTTATAGCCACCCCCGCCCAACGTTTTGAAAACATCAACCAATGGCACCTGAAAACAACCCGCGTCACACCAGGCAAATAGGACAGGTGGTGAAATTGGCAAACACGTACGGTTCAGGGCCGTATGCCGCAAGGTTTGGGGGTTCAAGTCCCCCCCTGTCCACTAATAAAAAAAATCAAAATGCAAAAATCAAAAATCAAAACTAATGAAGATCATCTTCGGTTTATACCACTAGGTGGCTTAGAGGAAATCGGTCGTAATATGATGCTCTTTGAGTACAAAAATGAAATCGTCATCATTGACGCCGGCTTACAGTTCCCTGAAGAAACCACTCCGGGAATTGATTATATTATTCCCAATGTCAGTTACTTGCAAAAGAAAAAAGCCAACATAAGAGCGCTGATTATTACCCACGGCCACTATGACCACACTGGCGCTATCCCCTATATTATGGGGAAAATTGGCAATCCAACTATTTACTGCGCCGCCCTCACCAAAGCTATGATTGCCAAGCGGCAAGAAGAGTTTAAAAACTCACCTAAGCTAAACATTGAGATTGTTAAAGCCGGCGACAAAGTTGAGTTTGGCCAATATCTTCAAGGTGAATTTTTCGATCTGGATCACACCGTCCCTGACACCATCGGCACCATTCTCAAAACGCCCGCTGGTAACCTAGTCCACTTCTCTGATTTCAAACTAGATTATGACCAAAACAATAAACCAGTCGGATTAAAAGAGTTTGAGAAAATAGGCAAACGAGGAGTTCACACGCTCTTTATTGACAGCACTAACGCCGACGTCCCCGGACGAAATGTTCCCGAAAAAATAGTTGAGCAAAATCTAGAAAAGCTTTTTGTGGAGGCGAAGGGTAGAATTGTTGTTGCTACCTTTTCCTCGCTGATTACCCGCTTAGGAGAGATTATCAAAATCGCCATTAACCTCAAACGCAAAGTTTTCGTTAGTGGCTATTCAATGAAAACTAACCTGCAAATCGCCCAAAATCTCAAATACCTCAAATTTCCCCAAGGCGCAATTTTGCCTATGGAAGAAATGAAAAAATACAAAGATGAAAAAATTATGGTTCTTTGTACCGGCGCCCAAGGAGAACCCAACGCCAGTTTAATGCGCATCGCCAATGGCCAGCATAAATTTATTGAGACTAAGTCCGGCGATACTTTTTTTCTTTCCTCATCAATCATCCCCGGCAACGAACGCAGTGTACAAACCCTAAAAGATAATCTTACCCGCCAAGGGGCACGAGTCATCCAATCTAAAGATATTGATATTCACTCCAGCGGCCACGCTTCTGAAGAAGAATTAAAGGATGTAATCAAGCTCATTAAACCCAAATTCCTGATTCCTACTCATGGCTACTACTTCAAACGAGCCGCTAACCGCGACAACGCCATTAGGTGCGGAATTAAAAAAGACGACATAACTCTAATAGACAACGGTCAAGTCGCCGAGTTAACCAAAACCTCGGTCAAAGTCACCGACGAACAAGTAGATGCCTCTTATGTGATGGTAGACGGTTTAGGCGTTGGCGATGTCGGCGAGATTGTTCTGCGCGACCGGCGCGTCTTGGCCGAAGAAGGAATGGTGGTTATCATCATCACGCTTGATAAGCATAATGGCCGCTTATTGAAAAACCCCGACATCATCTCCCGCGGTTTCATCTACCTCAAAGAAAACAAAGAAATGTTGGATGATATCCGCCGCCGCCTGCGCAGTATCATTGAACGGATTCGCCATCAACACATTGAAGCCGAATATCTTAAGTCACTGATTCGCGACCAGATTGGTGAGTTTGTCTATCGGAAAACTCAACGCCGCCCAATGATTTTGCCAGTTGTTATTGAGGTATAATGATATTATGAAAATAAAAAAACCAACATTAATATCGGGCATCAGGCCCACGGGAAGGTTGCATCTGGGCAACTATCTAGGGGCGCTGAAACATTTTGTGGAACTGCAAAACTCCGGCAAATACCAGTATTACTTTTTTATTGCCGACCTCCACTCGCTCAATGCTGATTTCAACCCCAAACAAAAGAAAAAAGAGATTTTGAATCTACTAGCCGATTTTTTGGCTACTGGATTAAGTCCAACTAAATCCACTATCTTCATTCAATCCCAAATCCCCGCCCACACCGAACTAGCCAACATCCTTACCAACATCGCCTATGTCGGTGAATTAAAACGAATGACCCAATTCAAAGAACTTTCTAAAAACCAACCCAAAAACATCAACGCCGGCCTTTTCGTTTATCCCACATTAATGGCCGCCGATATTATTTTATATGACGCTAAATTCGTCCCCGTCGGCGAGGATCAAGTCCAGCACCTAGAAATCGCCCGCGAGCTAGCGCGCCGCTTCAACAATCGCTTCGGCAAAACCTTTACCGAACCCCAACCCCTGCTTACCAAAACCCCCCGTATTATGAGCTTAGACAATCCCAAAAAGAAAATGTCCAAATCCCAACCCCATGGTTGTATCTTTATCGACGACCTTCCCGAAGATATTGAGGCGAAAGTTATGGTCGCCGTCACCGACTCCGGCCGAGAAGTAAAATATAATCCCAAGAAAAAACCGGGGATTAGCAATTTGCTGGAAATTTACTCCGCCCTTTCCGACAAATCAATCAAGCAACTAGAAAAACAATTTGCCAACAAGGGCTACGGCGACTTCAAAAAAGCCACCGCCAAATTAATCGCCAGCCACTTCGCTTCTTATCGCAATAAAAAAACTGTTCTGCTCAAAAACTCTAGTAAACTAACCATCATTGCGAGAAAAGGAAGCAAAAGAGCAAGTAAAGTAGCGAAAGAAAAAATGAAAGTAGTCAGAAAAAAACTCGGACTTATATAAAAAACCCTCGTTCGCAAGCGAACGAGGACAAGAGTTATTAATTCAGTATCGCTACTTGCGTAGCGATACTGAATCACAGAACCACCCGACGACCTCGCCAGCTGGAATGGGCAGTGCCAGGAGGGCACCAGAAAAG
>JBDRBW010000017.1:0-15577 GCA_043822345.1 Patescibacteria group bacterium | reverse complement strand
CACCAGACACTTTTTTGAATCATTTGATAATCTAAAAATTTCAAAAACTCTCTAATCCAATCACGAACGGCCCGATGCTTTTCAGGTATATCAAACGAGAAAATAATAACCTTCTTTTCTTTTTCTTTCTTAAATTCACTATTGAATAAAGATTGTTTAGTAATCGTCATCCTCAATTCCGCCATCTTTCTCTTGCCTTTTTGGGTTAGAGAAATATTTTGATTATTGTCTTTTTCAATAAAACCCTCTCTGGCTAGTTCATAAATCTTTTTCTGCCGCTTGCGCTTTTCTTTTTGATAAATTTTCTCGCGTAATTTTCTTTCTCTTTCTTGAGTTAGCGCTCTATTTCTTTCTTGGCTTGCTCGTAATTCTTCCGCCGTTGGCGTCATATCCATTACGCCCGTACCACCATATCTTTTAATTGGCTGTAATCTTGGATCTGGCGGTATTCGTCTATACTTTACGCTTTCTGATTTTTTATCGCCTTCCAATATTTCTTTCGCTCCCTTGGCGACGCTCTCTAAAATAACAAGCGCGTATTCTCCCTTTAATTGGGTTTTTTCCATTAATTTTGGTTTTTTCATTAATTGAGTTTTTTTCATTCGTTTAAATTTAATCTATTCCAATCTTTCTGTCCAGTACATCCACGATCGTGGATGTACTGGACAGAATATATTACATAAATAAGGGCGGGGGAGTAAGAGAGGCAAAAGAGTTGGTTGTCCACGGACAAAAAGATTCTTCGCTTTCGCTCAGAATGACAAATAGGCAAAAAATTGTGTACAATAAAAGCAATGAAGTTATATAACACTCTTAGCGAGAAAAAGGAGCGTTTAGCTAAACCAAAAGGGCGGCTGTTGAAGATGTTTGTCTGCGGGCCAACGGTTTATGATTACAGCCACATCGGCCACGCCCGCACTTATCTAGTTTACGACGCTCTCGTCCGCTATCTACGCTGGCAGAAATTTAAGGTTTTTTATTTGCAGAATATAACCGATGTTGATGACAAGATAATTGAACGCGCTTCCAGAACGAAGTCCGACTTCGGAACGAAGTCGGACTTCGTTCTGGGATTAGCCCATCATTTTGAGAAAAAATATTTTGAGGATATGAAGGCGCTGGGAATAACCGCTGTGGATAAGTACGCCCGCGCCAGCGAACATCTAAAGGAGATTTTTAAACAGATCGCCACGCTTATTAAAAAAGGATACGGCTACGAAACCAAAAACGGCGTTTATTTTGAGATAAAAAAATTCAAGGACTATGGCAAGCTGTCAAAACAGAACTTGGACAAACTACGTCCCGGTTGGCGCATTGAACCCGATCCGGAAAAGAAAGACCCCCTAGATTTTGCTCTTTGGAAACGAATACCTAAAACGAATTACGGCTTTGAAAGCCCATGGGGGTTTGGAAGGCCTGGCTGGCACATTGAAGATACCGCTATCAGCGAAAAATACCTGGGTCCGCAGTACGATTTGCACGGCGCCGCCATTGATCTTAAATTTCCCCATCACGAATCGGAAATCGCCCAGCAGGAAGCGGCTTCAGGTAAAAAACCATTCGTTAAATTATGGATGCATGCCGGCTTTTTGCTAGTGGACAGCAAGAAGATGTCTAAAAGTTTGGGTAACTTTATCACCATTCGTGACTTTCTTAAAAAATATCCAGCCGATGTTCTACGTCTAATTGTTCTTAGCCACCACTACCGCTCCCCCATCAACTACACCGAACAGCTAGCTCAACAACAAAAAAGCACGCTGGAAAATATTGAACAGTTTTTGCACACGCTCACCTCCCCCCCTGTCATTCTGAGGGCGAAGCCCGAAGAATCCTTGAAAGATTTCGACAAACAATTCACCGCCGCGTTGGACGATGATTTTAACACCCCCAAGGCATTAGCCGAGATTTTTGATTTTATGGGACGAGCGCCTAAAACCGAGCAGGCCAAGAAGATGATTGTTGAGAAATTAACGATACTGGGCTTTGATATTTCTTTACCGAAGATTCCGGCCGAAGTTAAAAAATTATTCGCCGAGCGCAAAAAACTGCGCCGACAAAAAGAGTTTGGCAAAGCCGACCAAATTCGTGCTAAAATAAAGCAACTGAATTTTTTAATTGAAGATTAATGCGCCTTCCCCCACAAAATATTGAAGCCGAGGAGTCGGTTTTGGGATCGTTGATGATTGACAAGGATGCCCTGATTAAGGTGGCTGATGTTTTGCTACCCGATGATTTTTACAAACCGGCGCACGCTAGGATATACGAAGTCGCTCTGAAGCTTTATGAAAAGCACCAGCCGGTGGACATATTGAGCGTTACCAATAAATTAAAGGAGGCGAATATTTTGAACGATATCGGCGGCTCTAATTATCTGACCGAACTAATGGAGCGCGTTCCTACCGCCTCGCATGTTGAATATTACGCTAAATTAGTCAAGGAAAAAAAGATTCTGCGCGACCTGATTAGCGCCTCGGCCGAGATTACCGAGACGGCCTTTAAGCCGACCGATGACGTGGAAGATGTTTTGGACGCGATTGAGAAAAAGATTTTTGCTATTTCCCAGCATTCCTCGTCCGATCGCTTCATAAATATTAAAGACGAGTTGCGTTCAGCTTATGAACGAATTGAAGCCCTGCACCGCGGCGAAGGCAAACTACGAGGTGTCAGTACCGGCTTTAACGGCTTGGACAACTATCTCTCCGGCTTACAAAATTCTGATTTAATAGTTATGGGCGCCCGCCCCTCTTTGGGAAAAACAGCTTTTGCTTTGGATATTGCCCGCAACATCGCCGTTAACGAACAAAAGCCAGTGGGGATTTTCTCTTTGGAAATGTCCAAGGAACAGGTTATTGACCGCCTTATCGCCGCCGAATCCAAGGTGCCACTCTGGAAACTGCGCACCGGCCGCCTGTCGGACGATACCGAGTTTGAGATGATTCAAGCCGGGCTGGACTCGCTTTCCAAAGCGCCGATTTTTATTGACGACACGCCTAGTCCCAATATTTTGCAGATGCGTTCAATGGCGCGCCGCCTGCAAACCGAACACGGCCTGTCGTTAATTGTCGTTGACTACTTGCAGTTGATTCAACCGCGCACCCACAGCGAAAGCATGGTTCAGCAGGTTACCGAGATTTCCCGTGGCCTCAAGGGCTTGGCGCGAGAGCTTAATGTGCCGGTGCTGGCGCTATCGCAGTTATCGCGGCTTGTAGACCACCGCGAAACCAAAATCCCCCGCCTCTCCGACCTTCGCGATTCGGGCTCAATTGAGCAGGATTCGGATGTCGTCTTGTTTATCTACCGCAAAGACCGTGATAAGGTAAATCCCAGCCCCGAGGAGCAGAACACCGCCGAGATTATTATCGCCAAGCACCGCAATGGGCCATTGGGTACGGTCAAGTTAAAATTCGATCAAGAAAAAGTTAGTTTTATGAATATAGATAAGATTCATTCGGAAACCTAACCCACCCGTCATCCTGAGCGAAATGAGCGTAGCGAATGAAGTCGAAGGATCTCAGTGCGTTCAAGTCAATGAGATCTCTCGATTCCGCTTTACGAGCTCCACTCGAGATGACGACTAAAACTTATATGCTCCCGAACCCTATTAAAAAATTTGTAGATATTTTCAGCCAGTTGCCATCCATTGGGCCGCGGCAGGCGACGCGGCTGGCTTTTTATCTTTTTAATCTTGGCCCCAGCGAGGTCGGCGAGCTGGCGCAAAGCATCGCCGATCTGCAAAATCTGCGCCGTTGTCCGTCCTGTTTTTTTATCCATGGTGGGGGCGGCGGGCTCTGCCATATCTGTGGCGATGAGCGGCGACGCAAAGATATTGTTATGGTAGTGGAAAAAGAAACTGACCTGATATCGCTGGAAAAAGCCGGCGGATTTCAGGGGCGGTATTTTGTAACCGGCGATTTGAAAAAGCGAGGTATTCTGGAAAGCGAACAAAAAATGAAACTCAATAGTTTGAAAAGTAGTATTAAGAAAGAGTTTGGCGCGCCGCCTGAAGGCGGCGCCGAGGAAATTATCTTGGCATTCAATCCTACCACCTACGGCGACTATAACGCTTCCCTGCTATCCCAAGAACTCAAAGATTGCGCTAAAAAAATAACTCGCTTGGGACGGGGCATCCCCACCGGCGGGGAGATTGAATTTGCCGATGAAGAAACTCTGGGCGGAGCATTACAAAACCGGAGGTGAACACTCCTAATCTCTTTTGATTTAATAAACCGCTTCGATTACTATGGAAACTAACTTCGTTACGAAGTAATTTTATAGATGCTGAACTGCGTCGTTCAAAAATAAACAAAACAAGTTTTATTTATTTTCTCACTATCCTCGTACAGTAAGAAAACGAAAAACTCGACCACATACTTATACGTAAGCGATCGCTTACATATAAGTATGTGGTTCTCAAACAGTTTGGTTTTCTAAAATAAAATTATTCTCCACTTGTTAGTTTCCCAAGTAACTGCCTGCCCGCAATCGCTACGCTCAAGCGTTGCAGGCGGGCGCTTCGCCTTTTAGTCTGCTTAGAGAAGATGGGCGGAGGTTTTCTAAAAATAAAGATTGTTTCGCTCTGCTCGCAATGACGAGTTAATGAAAAAACCGCGGAACGTCCGCGGTTTTTTTAATAAGAACGTCGGAAGCGGAGGATGTCGGATGTGGCCTGAAGAAATGTCTCGGAGGCGAGTTTGCTTGGTCTCGAGTTTACGAGAGAAACTCGCCGAGAGCCAAGTGGCCGATTTCCGCTGGAGAAGTCGGACCACGGTTTCTGAAGGTCATCATCCAACATCCTCCGCTATCAAATAAACGGTCGCCTGAGGCGACCGTTTATTTGATAGCGGTGATTTCCACCTCCGTATAAGGCTGGCGGTGGCCTTTTTTGGTTTGTTGGCGGGTCTTTGGTTTGTAACGCAAGACAATCACCTTTTTAGCGCGGGCTTGTTTTACTACCTTAGCTTCCACCTTGCGCTCCTCCAAATACGGCTTGCCAATCTCCACTTTTTCACCATCGGCAACAAGCAGTACTTTATCAAAAACAAAAGCGCCACCCTCCTCGGCGTTTAGTTTTTCTATTTTTAGTTTTTGTTTGGGAGCAACCTTATATTGCTTACCCCCCGTTTCGATTATTGCAAACATACTTAGTTAACACTGACTATAACAAAAATCGTAATTAATATCAACAAAGATACTAAAATACTAGAAAAGGCAAGAATATATGATAACAGCCGCTCGCGAAGGTAAAAAGCTATTGCCAATAACCCATTGATAATAGTGAGCGCCAAACCGCTCAATAATGCGCCGAAAACATCGCTTTTGTCACCTAAAAAGTCAATGCCGCTATAACTGTCAAAGTGGATAACTAACAGATGTCGCACATCCGCCAAGGCCACAAAGGCCACCGAAAAACCGATTAATAAAATAAATAAGCTGGCACCAAAAGCGCTTAATAAAATTTTATCTTTGAAAACATTCACTTTTTATGTTATACTACATTCAAGCTCCTATCGTCTAGTGGCCTAGGACATCGCCCTCTCACGGCGAAAACACCGGTTCGACTCCGGTTAGGAGCACTCTTGCACTATGACTCTCAATGGTCAATCGCTAACAATTACTCAATTAGTTAAAGTTGCCCGCCAAAAAGAAACTGTTATTTTGGCGGAGGAAGCTAAGGAAAAAATAAAACAGTGTCGCGCTTATCTAGAAGAAAAAATTGTTTCCGGAGAAGTTATTTATGGCGTCAATACCGGCTTTGGCGAGTTTAGCCACACCAAAATTGCGCCAGAAAAAATAAAAGAGTTGCAGCTTAATTTAATTAGAAGCCACGCCAGCGGTGTTGGCGATTTACTGCCCGAGGAAGTGGTGCGGGCAATGATGTTATTGCGAATTAACGCTTTAGCCCACGGCCATTCTGGTATTAGTTTAGAAGTGGTGGAAACGCTTTGCCAAATGCTGAATAAAAATGTTTTGCCGCTAATTCCCGCCCAGGGTTCCGTCGGCGCCAGCGGCGACCTGACGCCCCTAGCCCATCTCGCTCTTGGCTTGATTGGCGAAGGTGAAATAGTTTACAACGGCCAACGGCAGGCGGCCACAGACGCCCTAGCCGCCGCCGGCATCAAACCGGTAATACTAAAAGAAAAAGAAGGGTTGGCGCTGATTAACGGCACACAATTAATGGCGGCGTTGGGCGCGCTGGCGGTTTATGATGCTCGCCGGTTGGTAAAATACGCCGATATCGCCGCCGCTTTCAGCGCCGATGTTTTATTGAGTAGTATCAACCACACCGACGAACTTATTCATCAATCCCGGCCTTTTAAAGGCCAGCGAGAATCGGCGGCTAATATGCGCCAATTATTAATGGGCAGTGAATTGTGGGAATCTCATAAAAATTGCGGCAAGGTGCAGGACGCTTATTCGGTGCGGTGCGCGCCACAAGTGCATGGCGCCGTTCGTGACGCTCTTGACTATGCCCAAAAAGTGATAGAAATAGAGATTAATTCAGCGACCGACAATCCGTTAATTTTTCCCGATGAGGATAGGATTATTAGCGGCGGTAATTTTCACGGCGAACCCGTAGCATTCGCGATGGACTTTCTTAAGATTGCGCTTGCCGAACTGGCCAACATCTCCGAACGGCGTACTGCTCGGTTAATTGATAATAAATTATCCGGGCATCTGCCCACCTGCTTAACCAAAGATGGCGGCCTAAATTCGGGATTGATGGCCGCCCAATATGTTGCCGCCGCTCTGGTATCGGAAAACAAAACGCTCGCCCACCCCGCCAGCGTTGATTCCATTCCCACCTGCGCCAACAAAGAAGACCACGTTAGTATGGGCGCCATCGGCGCCCGCCATTGCCGATCGGTGGCGGATAATGTGGCGATAGTTTTAGGAATAGAATTGCTTTGCGCCGCCCAAGCATTAGATTTAATCCGTCCTAAAAAATCCAGCCCGGCGCTAGAAGCGGTTTACTCGGCTATTCGCTGGCAAATTCCGGCAATAGAAAAAGACCGGGTTTTGCATTACGATCTGATGGCAATGAAAAAATTAGTAAAAAGCGGCGAATTAATTAATCGAGTAGAAAAGTTATGGGAAACGTCGGTATTTTAGGCGTCCCGTTTGACGAGGGCGTGGCCGCTAGCAATGGTCGCCCCGGAGCAAAAGGCGGCCCTACAGCCATCCGCCAAGCATTGCAGTGTTATGGCTTGGAAAAAATTGAGGATTTTGGCGATGTTGCCGTTGTTTCCGGCGATATTATTGAAACCCATCGGCGAATAACCGATACCACCGCCGTTCTTTTAGAGCAGGGTAAGTTGCCAATTGTTGTTGGCGGCGGCCACGACCTGTCTTTTGCTACTATCAAAGCATTGGCACAAGTCAGCCAGAATAAAATCGGTGGTATCAATGTGGATGCCCACTTGGACGTTCGTAAAGCCGAAAACGGCCTGATAAACAGCGGCACGGCTTTCTATCGGGCGTTGGAAGAATTAGGTAGCCAATTTGATGGCAATTTATTTGTTGAGTTGGGAGCTGACCCATTAGTTAACTCTCAAGAACATATTGATTATATAAAAGAAAAAGGCGGGCAAATTATTGCTGTGGATGAATTCCGCGAACGGCAAAATAAAGAAGAATTTTTAAAAAACGTATTCGCCAGATTGGAACACAACGCTTTTTTAAGCATTGACATTGATGCTATTCAGCAGGCATTTGCGCCGGGATGTAGCGCTCCCGCGCCTTTTGGTTTTTATCCCGAAGAGGTCAAAAAAATAGCTTTTGAAGCGGGGCGGTCTCCTAATATTAAGCTATTTGATTTAGTAGAAGTTAATCCTGTCTATGATGTGGACGGACGAACGGCGCGCTTGGCGGCGGCGCTGATTCACGCTTTTGTGGTCGGCTACTCCCACCGTCATCCTAGCAAAAACGGTCATCCTGAGCTTGTCGAAGGATCTCAGTGCATTCAACAAGGCATAGATTATGAGATTTCTCGACTGCGCTCCGCTTCGCTCGAAATGACGGGTAATAATACAAGACCCCTCTACCTTGAAGAAAAACCCTTGGGAGATATCCACGCCCAGACCGGTACCGAATTACGCTGCCGAACTTGGGAAACCGAGGCGGCTCTGCGGATGCTGGAAAATAACCTTGACCCCCGCGTGGCGCTAATCCCTGATGAACTGGTGGTTTATGGCGGCAGTGGCCGCGCCGCCCGTAATTGGCGCTGTTTTAATATAATTGTTAGAACGTTAAAAAATCTCCAACCCGATGAAACGATGCTGGTGCAATCAGGAAAAGCGGTTGGAGTACTGAAAACATTTGAACACTGCCCCCGAGTGCTAATTGCTAACGCTAATCTGGTTCCGGCTTGGTCTACCCAAGAACACTTTGATAAATACGACGCTATGGGCCTGACGATGTACGGTCAAATGACCGCCGGCAGTTGGATTTATATCGGTACTCAGGGAATTATTCAGGGCACCTATGAAACTTTCGCCGCTATGGCCAACCAACACTTTAGCGGCTCACTAACAGGCCGACTAGTGGTCACTGGCGGCATGGGCGGTATGAGCGGCGCCCAACCGTTGTCGGTAACAATGAACGGTGGCGTGGCATTAGTGGTAGAAGTAATAAAAGAAAGAATTGAACAAAAAGTCCGCGAGGGCTATTGCGACAAGATTGCCTACAATTTTGATGAGGCCATAAAATTAGTTACCGAAGCGGTAAATAATAAACAACCATTGTCAGTGGGGCTAGTGGGCAATGCCGCTGACATCGTTCCTGAATTGGCGCGCAGAAATATCATTCCCGACATTATCACCGACCAAACATCGGCTCACGATCTTTTGACTTATGTTCCCAGCGGTAATTTGAATGAGGTATTGGAACTGAAAAAAACCAACCCCGAAGAATACAGAAAACGCGCTCTGGAAAGTATTGTGCAACACACCGCCGCTATTTTAGAGATGCAGAAGCGGGGCGCTGTCGCTGTTGATTACGGCAATAATATTCGCGGCCAAGCGGAAAAAGGCGGCTTACAAGTTCGCAACGGCAAGGGAGAATTTCTCTATCCCGGTTTTGTGCCGGCCTATATCCGACCACTATTCTGCGAGGGTAAGGGGCCATTCCGCTGGGCGGCGCTCTCCGGCGATCCGGAAGATATCGGAAAAATTGACCAAAAGATAGTGGAAACCTTTCCCGAAGATAAAGCGCTGATGCGTTGGATTAAACTGGCTCAAGAAAAAATTCCATTTATCGGCCTACCGACAAGAGTTTGTTGGCTAGGATATGGCGACCGGGCTAAAATGGGGCTGATTATCAACGAAATGGTGGCCTCGGGCGAACTGAAAGCGCCAATCGTCATTGGCCGCGATCACTTGGACTGCGGATCGGTCGCCTCGCCCAACCGTGAAACCGAGGCGATGAAAGACGGTAGCGACGCCATCGCCGACTGGCCTCTACTCAATGCTCTGGCTAATACCGCTTGCGGCGCTGACTGGATATCCATCCACAACGGCGGAGGCGTAGGTATCGGCAACGCCACCCATGCCGGCATGGTAGTGGTCGCCACCGGCACTCCGGAAAAAGCCAAACGGTTGGAACGGGTGCTGACATCCGATCCCGGACTGGGTATTATGCGCCACGCCGACGCCGGATATAATCAAGCTATTGAGATCGCTAAGAAAAAAAACATCCACATCCCCCATGAAAACAAAAGTTAGCACCTTAATCATCTCCGCCTCCCAACTTCTGACTATGAATCCCTCCCCCCGTCATTCCGAGCGCAGTCGAGGAATCTCATCGCTAGGTTTAATTGAAGATGGCGCCACCGCTATTGCAGATAAAAAAATTGTTGCCGTTGGCAAAACAGCCGATTTACTAGCCCAATACGAAGCCAATGAAGTAATCAACGCCAACGGCAAGGTGGTAACGCCCGGCTTGATAGATTGCCACACCCACCTGATTTTTGCCGGCACGCGCGAGTATGAATATTTGGACCGCCTCAGGGGTAAAACTTATTTAGAGATACTGGAACGCGGGGGAGGAATTTTGAGCACGGTGAGAAAAGTGCGGGCTGCCTCAAAAGAAGAACTAATCAACCACGGTCGCAAATACCTGGCTGAGTTTCTGTCGTATGGAGTAACCACTGTGGAAATAAAAAGCGGCTATGGCCTTGATTACGAAAACGAAAAGAAGATGCTTGAGGTAATTAACGAACTAAAAAACGAACGCGAGCAAGAGATTATACCAACATTTATGGGCGCCCACACTTTCCCCGCCGAACTACGCCATAATCCCAAACAATATATTAAAGAAATAACCGATCGTATGCTACCAGATTTTCGCGGCCTAGCCGAGAATTGCGACGTTTTTGTGGAAAAAGGCGCTTTTTCTGTTGGACAGACGGATACGATTCTTGGTAAAGCCCAAGAACTCGGTTATAAAATAAAACTGCACACCAACCAAATAAGCGCCTTAGGCGGCATTGAATTGGCTAGAAAATATAATGCCGTTTCGGTTGAACATCTGGATGTTATTGATGACAGAGAAATTGACGTTTTAGCTAAAAGCGGCGCCATTGCCGTTCTATTGCCCGGCGCCTCGTTTTTCCTCCAAGCAGATAATTGGGCGCCGATGCGCAAATTATTGGATAAAAACGTTCCCGTCGCCATCTCCACCGACTTCAATCCCGGCTCCTGCCCCTCAACCAATCTGCACCTAATGATGAATTTGGCTGCGCAAAAACTAAATATGCTACCCGACGAGGTTTGGCGAGCAGTTACCATCAATGCCGCCCAAGCGATTGACCGCAATCGCGAAATTGGCTCTTTGGAGGTAGGAAAAAAGGCCCGGATCGCCATCTGGAATATGCCCAACTATCTCTATCCCCTTTATCACTTCGGCTATAATTTTGTTGAGAAAGTTGTAATTTAACTTGACCAAACTTAGGGAAGTATGTTTTAATCCGCTTATAACTCTAAAAAGTCGGCAAATAATAATTAAAGATTAAATGAACAAAATACTGTTGTGGGTAGTCGTTGTTATTATCGCTGTTTTAGCCGTCTTCTTTTACTTCCAGCAAACCGAGAATGCGGTTGAGCCGCTAACTCTCGATGAAGCGTTGGCAATTGCCGGCGAAAGCGTTTGTGTAACAGAAGGTGACTTGACCGAGGTTAGCGTGCGTAACGACGAAACCAATACATGGTGGATTGATCTAGCGATGAAAGAGGAGTTTGTTCAGGAGGGCTGCGCTCCCGCTTGTGTAGTTAATGACATGGAGCAAACCGCCGAGGTGAACTACCGCTGCACTGGCGCTCTTGACGAAGAACTGCTTGACGCCTCTATAGTTACCGATGGCGAGGAAGAAGACGATGGTTCCGCCAGCGAATAAAAAATACCGAGAGTGAAAAATAAAAATCCACGGGTATAGGCCTGTGGATTTTTACTTGAAGTTTTTGAAATTTTCATTTTATAATAAGATAGCACCTCGATATTTCCACAACTTAAAAATGGGGGCAATAATGAAAGAATTATACGAACAATATATGGCTGGCAAACAACCTTTCCGTTGTCGCGGTCGTTTGCTTAGTTTTTTTAACACAGACGGATCACCAATGAAAAAGAGCGTGTACAACACCACTCCACCGCTATGGCTCACCATAGGCGGTGTGGTAAAGCGCTTAATCGCGGGACGGGTTGAGAATCTTCACGAATGGGCGCTCTCGGAGATTATGTTTTTTGAAGAGTGCGGTCCATTGATGTACCGGCACGTGCCGGATGCGCCAATTTTCAAGGGCGAAGACCCAAGTATCGCTATCCTTAAAGGAGAAATTATCCTTTTCTTTGTGCAAGTCAGTGCCCACTTCAAGCACAACAATCGTTATAATTTTGAAACCAAGTGCTATCGCGGATTTGATATTCATAATTTAAAGCCATTCGGCGCAATTCCGGGTAAAGACAATCGGGTTGTGGAAACACCCGATGGACACATCGCCTTCACACCACGCCCGCAGGGCTATATTGGAGGCACAGGCACTATTGCCTATACGGAAATACCCTGCATAGAGGCCATCGTTGATGTTCGAGTAACGGAAGAAATGCTTATTCCTAATCTGATACCGAAAAGTAAAAGTAAGGGTGTGATTACGTGGGGAGGAGTTAATCAATTAATTTGTATACGCCAGAAGAATGAGATTGGTTTTGTCGCCCATGGAGCATTTCAGTATCCGGACACAGGCGCAAAGGTATATGTAGGAATTTGGAAAAAACAAAACCGAAATACAGGCAAACTATCACGATTAAAAATTCTTGCTGTACGTGATGATTTTCCAGCAACGATAGCTAAGGCAAAAGAACTGGAAAATGTGTTTTTTCCTAGTGGGCTTGATTGGGATGAAAATGGCGTTCCGTGGCTGTATGGAGGCCTTAGTGACACTAGTATGGGTGTTCTTTCTATGCGCCACGATAAAGAAATAACAGATCTGGCTCAACAGCAATAAAGAACGATCTCCTATGGATTAGGGCAAATTAATAGTATATAATGATATCTATGGCAAAAAGAAACAGAGGAATAGGCGATAGAAAAAAATCGCATTCAAGGAAGACCCAAAAACGGCTGGCGATAAAACAAGAGATGCTGGCAAAAAAAGCCGGCAAACGGCGCAAATAGATATGTTCGGTATCTTGTCGTTTTCTACTAGAAAGGAGGTGAATAAATGAGCGATCCCGTTATTGCAACTACGGTAGTACTAGCGCCAATAATAGCTGTTCTGGTCGTTTTTCTTATTGGTTGCACCGCAGAAATGTTTATCCCATACAAAAAATTAAATAACTGATAACGCTAAACGGCCGGGTACAATGTTATACCCGGCTTTTTTATACAGTATTAATTTTTGGCTTCGCTTTCCATTTTCGCGAGCCGGGTATAATAATCTGAAATCTCATTCAGATGAGCAAGGGCGATTTTACCTGTCATAAGCGGATCGTCATTGGTTACATTAGTATTAGCATCGCAAGTGCCATGCTCCAACTCCACATCCATCCCCATCCGGAACTGCTCAACATCGTACTTCGACCAATCGACCCCCAAGACCTCGCCAATTTTCTTGGCCTCCTCGGCGGTAAAATTTTTATTATTCATATTTGTCAGTATAACAAATTTTTTTTTATTCTCTAAATTTGATTGAAATTTCCAAAGCATCATCATACTTGGGCAATCCAGAGGGATTGTCTTTTTTTAATATCAATGCGCCACGATCTGAAAAATCACCAATGTCTTCCGGAATTTCAAATTCGACTTCTCCCTCAAACTCAACAAACTCCTCCGTCATCCACTCCCCCCCTGCTGTAGCAAAACCCTCGCCAATGATTAAGCCATCCCAATTGGTAATAATTATCGGAAAATCTCCCTCAAAGAACCAATTTCCTCGCGCTCGTCCGGAAACTTTTAGCGGGCTTTGAACAAGTTCGTTGGGATGTGGGCTATCCAAATAAATCAAAACGCCTCCAGTCACCTCATCTTTACAACCTTCGGTTGGCATTGGCGTCGCAGGAGCGCCATGCTTCACCCACTCACCATCCACGCAAATCCAATCATCTTCTGGCCCGCCAATGACAAATCTAATAAACAACCATACCACTGCCAAAATAAGCAAACCCAATAAAACTTTTTTCCACGTTTTCATAATCCAATTCTGCCACTTTCCCCAATAAACATAAACGGTCGCCTTAGGCGACCGTTTATGTTTATCTAATCCCCGTATCGCATGAAAGATCTGCTTTGTGCATTGTATTAGATTCTACGATTACGGTTTTTGTCCCACATCGTGGAAATGGCATGCTCCCTATAGCTTGCAAACTATATTCGCCCGGTGGGAGTATTACTTTATAATTCCCATCCTTGTCTGTTTCTGCGGTAGCAAATGGCGAACTTTTTGGACTACCTATAACGATAACCTGTATTGTGGTTTGGTATGGCTTATCCGCGCAATTCGGATCGGGCGGATCCCGCATAACAGGACACATCGGCCCAAGTAAAACTTTTCCGACAACCCCAGAATCAAACCCCTCTGTTATATCCTCAACATACAAAACTCCGTCGGCGCGACACTGTCGCGGATAGCTTTCCATAACAGGATTTCCCGCTTCTGCGCATTCTTCAAAATTAGTTATCACAACTTCCTCTGCATCCTCAAAACTAAAAAATGCGACTATGGTAATCAAAACGGCTACCACTATGCCTATTATTAATAATTTTGAATTCATATCTGTCCATTCTACAATATTTTAGCCGATTTGTTAATAAAATAAACCCCGTCATTGCGAGTAAAACGCGGCAATCTCAAAAAACTATTCTCAAATTCTTGAGAATTTGAGAATAGATTTGGGAATGCTGTGATAAATTGGTCTTGAAAAAATAAATTTATTCTCTATACTCTAATCCTATGCAACGTTGGATGATGAAATTACTTAAATTAGTTGGCAAACGAAGTGATCGCTCACCTGAGACGATTGGCGCTGAGCTTTTATTTGCTATTTCTGAATCGGTTTATGAGATTTTTGATGGAGATGAGTTTCGTAAATTAGTTGACTTTGATTCGCAAAATATGGACGAACAAAGTCGAATTTTTTATGAATTAGAACTAGCGGCTCTTTGTTTGTTAAGATTTGGAGTTGAAGCCGCAGAAGACATTGCTAAGCCAAAGAATCTTCCTCTTTGGTCGAAAATTAGTGAAAAATTGCCTGAATTATATGAGAGAAAATTAATAGATTTTGGCGTTGATAAGAAAAATGTGCGAAAAGTCTACCGCAAAGTGGTTGAAGCACGCTACAACGAATATAGAGAAACTCAACAAGAAGTGAGAAGTATATGGACGATGGATGATCCTCAATACCATAAAATGCCCGAATCACTTCAAGATGCTACTAGTAGAGTACACGCGATAGTTATCGGAACAGCTGATTATATTCGTCGTGGTAAAATGAAACCCAATGATCCGCTGGCAAAATTATTAATAGAATGGCTCTTGCCCCTCAACGAACAAATAGGAAAATGGATTATAAAAATTTAAAACATTCCAACATTCTGCAGAATGTTGGAATGTTTTTTATAAATCCCCTTCCGTCAAAAAAATTAAACGGTCGCCTAAGGCGACCGTTTATTGCTAAACGGCTCAGTTTGAAACTGAGCCGTTTAATTATCAGAGATTGTATACTAGAAATTCTCCAATACAAAATCCCTGATAGCATCTAACCTTGCTTTTAACATGCCTGGGCTATTTTCTGAAACTCTACTATTGCCGCCCTCAAAATAGGCTTTGACAAATTCCTGTAAAGCCACCTTCTGCATGTTATTTAATTCCTTTTCCATAATTTAATCAATTTTTTTTCTCGACCTTTATATAAATAAAAACCGGATAATGCAGTACATCTATCCGACTTTTTGAAGGCTTTATTTCAACCTCCACGTGATCAGAGATGGTAAGCGTGAAAAATCCCTGATGGTAGATGTAGTTATTTAATTTTTATCTACGCCAATATTATAACATTCACGATTCTAAAAAATCAAATTTTGTATTTT
>JBDRBW010000016.1:0-20668 GCA_043822345.1 Patescibacteria group bacterium | reverse complement strand
GGTTGAGTTAAGATATTTTTTTGATGGATAAACGGCTCACTTTCAAACTGAGCCGTTTAATTTATTGAGTTCTTTAACTAACCTCATCAATGACTAAGTTCGGAAAAAAAATTTTAATTTTGAGAGCCGCCCCCAATCGCGTACCAGTCAACTTTTCTTGATAAATACATAACCGTTGCCAATATTGAAAACAGCAATATACTGCCGATGAGCAAGGCATAATCTTCTAATTGCAATATTATGTATATAAAAAGGTAAAGAAACGCGAGAATAAAACTTTGTATTAACGCCATTTTGGCATTTGCCAAAACACTTTTTGAATACAACGTGATCAGGCCAATCGTTGCGACGCTTGAAATCAGATATGCCAAGCCAAAACCGATTATTTCAGAGATTGAAATGATCAGCGCGTAAAACAAAACTAGCGTCAGCCCGACTAAAATATATTGGATTGGATGTACTTTTTTTCTATTGAACACTTCGGAAAAAAAGAACACGAGAAATGTAAGGGCAATGATTAGAATAGCGTATTTTGCGCTACGTTGCGTCTTCGTGTAACCGTCAATTCCGGCTAAAAGTTTTACGCCGGACGCGGCTGAATAGATATTATATGTATTACCGAGCCATGATTGAGGATAACCCCTGTTTAAGTCAAGAATCTTCCACGAAGCTGTAAAGCCGCTGTTTGAAATCTCGCGCTCGTCAGGCAAAAACGCTCCGCTAAAACTTGGCGCTTTCCAGTCCGATTTCAAGGAAATTTCAGTTGTTTTTCCCATGGGAACAAATTGCAGATCTTGGCTTCCACTCAAATTTAATTTGAATGAAAATTCATACCCTCCCACACGTTCGTATTTCAAACCCGCGGGCAATCGTACGCTGACGCCTGAGCTTTGATCGATTCTGACGGTCGGTGGCAGAGCTACAGACTTCATCTGAAGCCCATCGCGTTCTCCGGCATATGGCATCGCTTCGTAATTGTTTTCGCCGGAACGGATAACGTCATCTGTCTGCACTCCTGGCTGAAAATCCAAAATTGCGTCATTCCAATTAAGATCGATATTATTTTCAATGCCCCGGGCGTCGGAAATTCCCACGGATATAAATGCATTGTCCCAATCTGCATCTGCGCTATTTATGCCAAACTCACTAATATTAGGCTGAACGAATTTCCCCGAGAAATTGATTTCCGACGAATAAACAACCGCGTCAAAAATACCCCGCGATCGTATTTGCGGCTCAATCGTTCCATTAATTAAAAGTTTCTCCGGCAGGAAATGGGCGTATTGCACCGTGGCAACACGATCTCCTTTTTCGTTTACCGCGTATTTCCTATATGGAACAGAAATTACCGGACCGGCAATTGTTTGCCGCTCTCCCCATTTTTGACTTATCTCGGACACCGCTATTTTCTGCGCGTTTTCTCTTTCATAAATAAGATTTTTGACCATCTCGATCGGGATCAGAAGTAGTAATGCTAATATTCCCACGATGGCAATACGAAAGGTAACGGAATAACGTATCCAATGCGCAATATTTATGTCGTCCATATTGTTTGTATCTTAATACTGTTAAGTAACAAAATCAACTCTTATTTTGTGTCTTGAAATATAGCGTATCCTATTATACCTAATACAATAATTGCTATGACTACCAAAATTATTACTATCATCAAATTAATAATATAATAAATATATTATTTGCGAAATCAAGCCACTTATCGTATTATGTATGTGGTTCGTTAAAGGAGGAAAAAATGACTTCAGAAGGCGAATGTTTTGATGAGTATGGGATGTACAAAACCGATCCTTATCATTGCCGATGCGAGTGCCATTTTAAGATGACTGGCGAGGAGTCGTTGCGGTGCAAGTGTTGTGTGATTTGCCAGTATTGTGGCATACGAGTGCAGTGGGGAAAATACAAACAGCATAAAACTCAACATTGTAAGGGAGTGAAATTAGTATGAAAAAGCTCGAGATTTCGGGCTTTTTTTAACGGGGGTAGGGAAGGAGTTCGGGCTCAATATTTTGAAATTTGTTGAGATCGTAAATATTGGAAGGATTCCAAACCATCCATCCATCGCCGCAGACCGCATCTGGCGAACAATCATTAAGCGCCAGACCCGAGTCGCGAATACCTTGAATCTGGGCGATGATTTTTTCCCGATCATAAACTGCGCCGATGTCAAAATCCTGAATCCAGGGGCGGATGATGGGATAGCTCTGGGCGTTGCTTAATTGAAAAATACCGCTTTGGATAGTTTGCCATACCACCTCGCGTGGTTCGGTGGCGGGATTTTCAAAGCCGAAATTGCCGGCGGCGTAATGAGAGGGATAGATCATTGGCGCAATGACATCGTAGTAGGGGGCGATGTCGGTGAGGCGTTGGCCGATGCCTAAGCCATTGGTGCGTAGAAAAGTATAGGCAAAAACATCAGCGGAAATAATGGCGGCGGGATGGTTTTTTTTAATCTCGGAGGTAATATATTGGGAAAATGTTTTGATAATTTCTTCTTTAGCGGCGATGCCGTCGTAATGAGGATAGACAATTTCTTCAACATTGCCATCGGGAAAGCGGATATAGTCAAAATTAACTTCCACAAAACCCATATCTAAGGCCTTTTTGGCGATGTTGAGGTTATAATCCCAGACCTCGTGGCTAGCGGGATCAACCCAATGATATCCTTTTTTCCCCCAAAGATCGCCAGCGGAATTTTTGAGCGCTAAATCGGGGCGGGTTTTGGCAAGATAGTTATCCTGAAAAATCATAATGCGGGCGATGGGGTAGATATTTTTTGAACGCAGTTGGCGGACGACGTTAGCCATCCAATTGGTGAGGAAAATTTCATCGCCGTCCTTAATATTGATGACGAAAGCGTTGATTTCCGAATTGTCGGCGAGGTTATAGAGAGAGTTCATGCGGCTGGTTAGCGAGGCGGTCGGGGCGGTGACGTAAATTGCCTTTATTTTTGATGGTATTTTCAGTGGGGGTAGGGGAGCGTTGGAAATAGGCGGGGAGGGAATATTTTTAGTAGGGTCAATTGAAATGGGCTCTGGATTATTTGCGGCGTTCAGGATGACAGGAGGGGTGGAAGAGGTGGTGGGGGGGGCGATGTTGGCTGGTTGGCGAGGTGTAATATTGGTGGGCGTATATAAAAAATAACGCCAAAAAGCGGCTGTTGCCACGATAATTATTATCAGAAAAGCGAGTCGTTTAATTGCTCCGGGCAGTAACATTAGTTTAAGAATAGCAAGATGGGGCGCATAAGACCAGATACTGTATTGTTGACTTTTTTGTTAAAATAATATATACTGATACGATATGCTAGTTCTGAAATTAAGGCGGACGGGTAAGAGGCACCAGCCCTTTTTTCGCTTAGTGGCGGCCGAGAGGCGGTCAAAAGCGGACGGCAAGTATGTCGAGGGTTTGGGTTGGTACAATCCGCGTAGTAAACAATACGAGTTCAATAAAGAGCGAGTTTTGTATTGGTTGGGCCAAGGCGCTCAAAAAACCGATTCCGTCCACAATCTTTTAATCAGATCCGGCATTGTTGAGGGAAGTAAAATTCCCGTTCACCAAAAAGCAAAAAACCCCGAAGAGCAATCCAAGGGTTTGGAAAATAAGGTCGATGAGAATATAAACCAAAAAGAAGAAAAAATGGAAGAAGAAACCATGCAACCGGGTATGGAGAGCGCAACTCCTATGCCCGAAGAGGCCGCAGTCGAGTCCGACTCGACTCCTGAAGAAACCCCAGTTATGCCTGACACCCCTGTTGAAGAGACCCCCACTGAAGAGACCCCTGCTTTTCCAGAGGTTCCAGTTGAGGAAACCCCTGCTTTTCCAGAAGTTCCTGTTGAGGAAGCTCCTGTTACTCCAGAGACCCCTGTTGAAGAAGAGCCTAGATTTTAAGTTTGTCCCGATATCGGGATTGACAGACGTAAAAAGGTCGCGAGTTATCAAGTTAGATAGATATGGCTACTAAACCTAGTGATGAATCCTTTTTGGAGTTTGTTGTCAAAGGAATTGTTGACAATCCGGACGACGTAAAGGTTGAACGTAAAGTAGATGAAATGGGAGTTTTACTGTCTTTAACAGTAAGCCCTACCGATATGGGAGTAGTGGTTGGCCGTCAGGGTTCAACCGCTAAAGCTATTCGTTCTCTGTTGAGGATTGTGGGCGTTAAGAATAATGCTCGCGTTAATCTTAAAATAGAGGAACCAGAGGGTGGTCGCGGTCCCAACCGCGCTCCTGCTAGCGCTCCAGTTAGTGATCCATCTGGCGATACTGAGTAGAACAACTCTCGCAAATACAGAAAAAGCCACATCCGTGGCTTTTTCTGTTATTATAAAGTTATGAAATTTGACATTATTACAATCTTTCCTGATATTTTTGACTCATACTTTAATAAGTCAATCCTAAAGCGTGCCCAGGATAAGCGCTTGATTAAGGTTAAGGCGCACAATTTGCGTGATTTTACCAAAGATAAGCATAGAGTGGTCGATGATACACCCTACGGCGGCGGTCCGGGAATGGTTATAAAGATTCAACCGGTCTATGACGCAGTGAGTTGTACGAAAACACGAAAACACGAAAACACGAAAACAAAACGATACCAAAGCAGGGTAGTTTTATTTTCTACTCGGGGGAGGAAGTTTACCGAAAAGGAAGCGAGGCGATTGGCTAAATATGACCAATTAATTTTGATTTGTGGACGTTACGAGGGCGTAGATGAGCGGGTGGCGAAAAAAGTGGCCGATGAGGAGATTTCCATCGGCGATTTTGTCCTTTCCGGCGGGGAGTTGCCGGCGATGGTTGTTGTTGAAGCTGTGTCTCGTTTTATTCCTGGTGTTTTGGGCAAGCGGGAGTCGTTGGAGTCGGTGAAGGGCAGTTATCCGGTTTATACTAAACCCGAGATCTTTATTAATAAAACAACCGGTAAAAAATGGCGCGCGCCTAAGGTTTTACTTTCGGGAGATCACAAGAAAATTGAGGAATGGAGAAAACGGTACGGCCGTTAATGATAGGGGTTGACAAAAACAATGCTTTTTTATAGGATGGTTGTAATTATAAATAATATAAAAAAGGCGAAAAATTATGGAAAATTATCCAAATACAAATCCACAACAGTCGAATCCTAATTTTAATCCTAATCCTCAGCCGGTGCATCAGCCGTCCGATATTAGCCAAAATAATCAAACTCCACCTTCTAGTGATAATTTACTAGACAGGTCGGAAATGCCCGATGGTGGCGGATCAAAGTGGTTTGGCACGTTGGTTTTCGTGGTGGTCGTGGCGTTGATTCTTTACTACGTTGGTTTCTGGAGTTGGTTGGGCAGTAGCTTTTTTTCTGCTCCCGTAATTGAGGATGAGCAGACGGAGGAAGTGGTTGATCAGGAGGGATTAGAAGGCGTTGTTGATGAGGTTGATAATGGCGATGGCAGTACTTTGAGCACGCCAGAAGCGGATGTAGAGGTTGGCAAAGGGAGAGTTTCTTTTGTAATCTCTGCTGGCATACCGGGGGGCGCAGTTTTAACCAGCGGTGATAATGATAATCTAGAGATCAGGAGAGTTTCTGTTTATAACTCCTATAAGAATGATTGGGTTCTGATTTATGAAGGCATTAGGCCATTGGATTTGAAGAAGTTGGCGGCAACGGGAGAAAAGCATGAATTGATTGAGGTTGATTTATTAGCTATGGATTATAACCAGGTGCGATTAGAGTTCGTTGATTTATTTGATGTTAATGGCGGCGAGAATGTTCGTCGAGAGAGAGTGGCTGATTTAGGTAGTATTAGTGTTGTTGAAGGTGAAGATAATGAAGTGAATGTTTGGTTTAATATCAAAGACGAGTATCGACCAGAACCGGTAATAGTACTTAGTAATTAGTACTTAGTATTGAGCGCGAGGTATAAAAATAGTCGGGTATGGTATCATACCCGACTATTTTTGTTTATAATTAAATTATGATGATTGATATTAAAGTGCTTATCTGGGCAACGGTGGTTGTGTTGGTTTCTTTTGTTATTTATCTTTTGATTTTACAATTTACTTTTTATCAATAGTAATAACATATGTTAGCGCGAATCATATGGGTATTAGTAATGGCGGGTCTGGCGACGGCTATGGCCGGTTGGTGGTTTGATTGGGATTGGGCCAATACTTTCTCTATCAGCGGATTTAATGATACTTTAACCAACTGGTCTAAGTCGTTAGACGAAGAGAGTGTTAAAAATATTCCCGATAAAGTTACCGGAATAATTGACGGTGGCACTGGAGTGGTGCGAGATATTTTTGGCGAAGCGATTGATAAGCAAAAGGAGGCGGCGCTTAGCACCTATGGCGATGTTAGGGGATCGGTAGTGGAGGAGGCCAAGGCGCAAATTGATCAGATACTAAAATCACTTGAGGGCGGTTTGGGATTGAATAGTGATTCTAGTGATATAGAACTAAGTATTAATGGTCAGCAGGCATCCACTTCGTTTTCGGTGGTGATGGCGGTAAAGGCGGGGGAGCCAATCTCGTTTTTAATAAAAAACAAAAGTTATAATGGCGCCGATTATGTGATTGATTGGGGCGATGGGGGAGAGAATAATGGGTCGTTGGCTGGCGATGAAGAAAAGATTATCAGCCACGTTTGGAATGGCGCTGGAGATTATACGGTTGCTTTTGGTAATAAGGAGTTTGTGATAAGGGTTATTGAATAACTAGCCAAGCGATATCGGATGTAATCTTCAGGAACCGCGGTCCGATTTCTCCAGCGGAAATCGGCCGCTTGCTCTCGGCGAGTTTTCCGCAAAGCGGAACCAAGCAAACTCGCCTCCGAGACATTCCTTCAGACTAATCCGATATCGCTTGGCTTTTTTATAATCAACTTTCTAAATAGGAGATGGTTGGTTTGGGAGATTGACAAGTTGGTGATAATTTGTTACAATGTGAGCAGAATACAGTTCATTGGGAACTGTGAGTACTTTAACTTGAAGGGAGATGAGCGATGAGCTTTCGATGTGAGAGGTGTGGCAAGGTACAGCCGAATGGAACGAAGCCGGTGATGGTGCAAACGGCGGTGCGGCCGGTTAATTATGTCGGCTATACCGAACACGTGAATCGGCAGTGGCCACACAACCCGCCGACATTTAAGCAGATTCGCCAACGTTCGTCCGGCGACGAAATCGTCGAGGAAAAGAGATTCTGCCAAACTTGTGCGACTGTTGAGGCTAATTGCGGAGAGATGAGGGTGGAAGGAGGACACAAGACCGTCCACTTCAATCTCCGCCCCGGCGAGGTTTTCTAGGTTTGGGCATGGGCGATGCCCCCAACCGCGTGTTTGCTCTCTTATGAGCATCACGCGGTTTTTTTACCTTTAGAAAATAACTACCGAACATCTATACATCTATTAATGAAACAGGCGGTGCCGGTGTTGTTTCGAAAAGTGTCTCGGAAGCCGCTTGAGCTTGGTCTCGCCGTAGGCGAGTCAAGCGGCTGAGAGCAAGGACGGCTCACCGCTGGAGTGAGCCGAGCCGTCTTTCTCGAAACAATTCCGGCGTCGCCTGTTTCTTTCAATAAAAAACACCGTTCCTCACAAACGGTGTTTTTCTATATATTAAAGATTCGATTATTTCTTTTTCTTGCCCCAAACAACCCAGAGCGCCCAAACACCGATTGCTAAATGAATCAAATTATCCAGGCCTTCAAGAGTTGCCATGCCGTAATAGTCGGTGGATACGGCAAAGCCATAAAAGGAGAAGTAAAGAGCGACCAGGCCTACTAGAATAGTAAGCCACTTCATTAGGTCGGCGCTTTTGCCCTTGTAGGCAAATACCAGTAATACCAAACCCACGACCACGTGGGCAAGATTTTCACCGTAGGTAAAGTTCCACGTTGGCGCCCAGAGATTTCCCAATAAGAAGCCAAGGGCTCCCAGAACGAGAAATAGCCAGCCGCCCCACAGTAAAAACTTTTTAATACTCATAGGTATCGATTTAACAGTTAAAGTAATTAACCGACCTTTAATTTTCTAATTCTATTATAAGTGGTGTATAATTAATATGTGGATAAATAATATAATAGTATAATATAATTAATTCATGAAGAAAATTATTATAAGTTTGTTGGTCGTGACGGCGGTGATTCTAACCGGCGTGTTTACGGCCTCGGTCGTGGTTAAAGCGTTTAGCGAGCCGACGGCATCGCCGCCGGGCAATAATGTGCCGGCGCCGATTAATGTGGGGCCGACTGCCCAGACCAAATCCGGTGATTTAACGGTTAATAATTTGACGGCTGATGGCGGTATTACTTTGGGAGGTGTTTTTCGTGATATGTGGCCTGCCGGTGGCGAGGTTGGAGCCGCTTGTACTTGGGATGGTTGGAAATGTAATTGCGTTAGCGACAACAGTTTTTGGGCTGGCCTAAGATTAATGATTGGGGCGCAGTGTACTAGCGGCAGAATAACCGATGCGAGTATTTTGGGTTTAGATATTTCCTCTAAAAACCAAACTTGTTGGCCGAAGCCAGCAACCTGTACCGGCGGTTATACTTTTAGGAACGAGGACTAAAAAATTAAGATTAAATGAGGAAGATAATTATAACAATTATTTTAGTGGTGGCGTTGTTGTTGATTGGCTTGGAGTTGGCGGCGGCGCAGAGCAGCTGGGTTGATATTGTTGGCTATGGTTGGTCGGAGACGATTGGTTGGATTAAGCTGAATGGCGTTAGTTATGGGATGCGGCTTAATCCGGATTCTGAAAATTTTTCCGGTTATAGCTGGTCGGAAAATATTGGTTGGGTTGATTTTGATGGCGTTGATTTAAATAGTAGTAATCAATTGGTTGGCAAGGCGCGTGTTTGCGCTGGCGCTGTTAATAGCGCTACTTGTTCAGGGGGTGTCAGTCCGTTATCTGGCGATTGGGATGGTTGGTTAAGTATGTCGGGTGATAATTATGGAGTGAAGATGGTTCGCGATCCCAGTGAACCTTGCCCGTTAGAGGGTTGGGCGTGGGGATCGGATGTTGTTGGTTGGGTGAGGTTTAGTCCGGATTACTGTGACTATACGCCGCCACCGGCAGAGGGAATTAGCTGTGATTTTTCCGCCAGTCCGTCATGGCTACTTTATCCGCGCAGTTACACCACTTTGTGGTGGTCTTGTGAGGGAGCGGACGTTTGCCGAATTAGTGGCGTGGGAAGCGTGGATCCGGAAAGCGGTTCGACGGGTGTTAGTGTAACACGGACGACGTCTTTTACTTTGAGTTGTGATAATGAAGATGGCGAGGCCTTTTCTAAAATGATTGAGGTTAAGGTTTATGATCCGGTTTATTGTGAAATAATACCGAGCGGACCAGGTTGTCCTTAAAAAACGGGTTCTGCAACACCCGTTCTTTTATTAAGAACAACCCAATCTTTTTTAAAAAAAATTTGACGAGTAGCGGGGTTTTGTATATAATATGTAAAGTTTTTTGAAACCCGCTTTCGCTAAAACAAGCTTCAGCGTGGCAAGGGAGGATCGAGATGAAACTGACTGATTTGGCGAAGCCGAAATTTAGGAAAGGCGATAAAGTTGTTTCTACTAAGGATGGAGTTGGCGAGGTGGTAAGTAAAGAAGTATTTGTTGGTTTTTCTTTTCAGCGTTCTATATCATGCAATATGCACCCCGCTGAAGAGGTGGAGTTTTATTATACCTATTTGGTTAAATTCCCCGGGAAAGATGGTCGTACTTGTTGCCAAGAAGAAGAACTGCGATTTGCTGAATGCGAACCGTTTAGGGGTTGACAAATTTTGTGGGCTTGCTACATTACGCGGTAAAGGTGGAGATCCCGAGGGACCTCCCTTATCCCCGGAAGCGTTGCGCACGTGGCGCACTTCCGGGGTTTTTTAATGTTTGTTTGTTGCGCAAGTTGCTATGGGCAACTAAGCAACAATCTACAAACATTATCCCGTACTAATTTCGCCGACGTTGTTCAGAAAAGATGTGTTAGTTATCAAAACAAAAAATAATAGAACAAAGCGCGTGCGCGAATAGCGCTACCCTGTGGGGGCGAAGCGCTTTGCCGTAATTTTCAGATGCGAAATTTAGTACTGGGATTACAAGTGATTAAATTCCTGCTTGCACAGGAATGACAATGTGGTTAGTATGTATCTAATGACGACCACTTTTTTAATAATAATTCTCCTGATTATATTAGTGGGATTTGGCGGCGTTTTTTATTTCCTTAGCCAAAAATTAAAACAACCGGAGCAGAAAGACGATCAGGCGATGTTGATGTTACAGAATCAAATGAATGAATTACAAAGAAATCTGTCGGGACATTTCCAAGAGTCAACAAAAGTGATGCAGAAGCAGTTTGCTAGTAGTGCGGGGATAATCAGGGAGGTAACCGAGAAATTAGTAAAACTTGATGAGACCAACCGTCAGGTGGTTGGTTTTGCCGATCAGTTAAAGAGTTTGCAGGATGTTTTGAAAAATCCCAAACAGCGGGGGGTGTTGGGGGAATATTATTTAGAGACGTTACTGAAAAATATTTTTCCGCCCAGCGCCTATCAGATGCAGTATGAGTTTAAAAACGGCGAGATTGTGGACGCGGCGATTTTTTATCAGGATAAAATCATCCCCGTTGATTCCAAGTTTAGTTTGGAGAATTATAACCGTATTTTGGAGTGCCGGAGCGATGAGGAGCGGGCGCCGTTGGAAAAACTATTCCGGCAGGACTTGAAAAATCGCATTGATGAAACCTCTAAATATGTCAGGCCTAATGAGGGAACAACCGAGTTTGCTTTTATGTTTATTCCGGCCGAGGCGATTTATTATGATTTGTTGGTTAATCAAGTGGGGGCGATTAAAACCAATACCCGTGATTTAATTGAATATGCTTATAAAGACCGTAAGGTTATTATTGTTTCGCCGACCTCTTTCGCCGCTTATTTGCAGACGGTATTGCAGGGGTTGAAGGCGCAACAGATTGAGAAGTCAGCCAAAGAGATTATTAAAAAAGTACATACTTTAGGCAAACATCTATCGGCTTACGAGGAGTATATGCAAAAGCTGGGCGGCCATTTGGGGACGACGGTTAATTCTTATAACACAGCTTATAAAGAGTTGGGGAAGATTGATAAGGATGTACTTAGAATAGGGGGCGAAAGTGTGGGGGTGGAGGTTCAGCAAATTGAGAAGCCGAGTGACGAAGCAACACTTCTTTAACAATGGATAATTTGGTATTATATGACAAAAAAAAGCAACAACTTTTGTTGTTATTAGAGGAGTCGATAGAGGAAGCATATTTTTATAAAAAAAAATGTTCTGGAACTAGTCTTATTGCTAAAGTAAGAAAATTAATACGGTATCGACAGAAATATTTAAAACATATTATCGCCAGTCGTTTTAGATTGCCTTTTAATAAAAGTGTTAAAGCGGAGATGTTTTTTGGTAAGTCTATTTATATCCCGTTGGCTGATTCAATTTCTCCTTATTTTTATTTTATTAAGATTCTTGAAGGTCCAGAAATTAATCTAATTAAATTTTTAATTAAAAACTTAAAATATGATGATGTATTTTATGATGTAGGAGCACATTTCGGATTTTATAGCTTACTAACAAATGAGATTATTGCTAGTGGCAATATTTATGCATTTGAGCCATCTCCATGCGCCTTTAATTATCTTAATAAAAATTTTCAAAATAATGTTAATGTAACATTAAATAATATTGCTCTTTCTAACAAACAATCACGATCAGTTTTTTATGATTTTTCCGCAGCTGGTAGTGGCGAACTAAGCACATTAGTAAGAGAAACCTTACCAAGGTGTTCGAAAATTAATAGTGAGGAGATTGAGGTGGAGACGAATACTTTAGATAATTATGTAAGAAACCGAATAAAACCAACGATAATCAAAATCGATGTAGAGGGAGGAGAGGGGTTGGTAATAGAAGGTGGTAAAGAAATTATGCAGTTATTAAGTCCTGTAGTGTGCATGGAGGTGTGGAAAGAATATAATAAGGGACAATATAAAGCCGCAGAATTACTAACTAATTGGGGTTATAAATCTTATAAAATTAATACAGATGGGGATTTAGAGAAGGTGCTATGTGGAGATGTTATGGAGAAAGTAACTGAAGGATTCGATAATGTTGTTTTTAAAAAATAATGGATAGAGATGTTTTATATGATAAAAAATGGTTTACGTTCTTAAGGCAGGCAGAGATGTTTCGAAAAATTCCTTTCGTTGATTTAGTTTTAGCATCGGGATCATTAGTTTTAGGAGATGTTAATAAGGATTCTGATTTTGATGTTTTAGTAGGCGTGCGGCAAGGGCGGTTGTATACAGCGCGCTTTTTTTGTTTGGCAATTTTTAAGATGTTGGGTTGGCGAAATCATATTAAAAAAGGTAGGAGTGGTTTTTGTTTTAATCATTTTGTAACGCCAGCGGCGTATTGTTTGGCGCCACCGTATAGTGATTATGATCGGCGACTTTATAAAAATATAAAGCCGGTATTTGGCGCGCCGGAAAAGGTGGCGGAGTTTTTTAAGGCGAATGCGGGGTGGGTTAATATTGGGGATGTCGTAAGTCCTCAGGACTTACGACATCCGGAACGAAGTCGGACTTCGTTCTTTTTGGAAGGTTTTTTGAAGTGGTTGCAAATCCGGAAAATCAAGCAAAATATTAAGATTTACGGCAATGATAGGTCTAGGATTATTTGCAATGACAATGAGGTGCGCTTGTGGTTTAATCCCAAAAGTGATATTTAATTATTAGTTGTTTTAAATTATTTGAGGGAGGTCTCAGTTGGCGCAAAAAAAGAAAAGAGGGCCTGATATAGGAGAACGAGCCGAGCTGGTGGTCGTTGAAATTATTGATGAATTAATAGGGGAGAAGAAGTTATTTAAACACAAGGTGGTGGTAATTGATTATGTTCATGCTAAAAAAAGTTGCCGATATGACCAAGCGGGAATAGATATTTTAATAATTTTTAATACCGGACTTTCATTGCCATTGCAGATAAAAAAATCGCTTTCTCGAGGCTATTGCCGCCATTTAGTCAAACACCCTTCAATTATTTGGATTTTTGGGGTAGGATCGCTTCCCAGAAATACAGAGGATAGTAAAAACTACAATCGTATCCGCCGCAATCTGGAGGTTTTAATAAATAAAGCGCTAGCCCATCATACAAAAAACGGGGACTAGATTTTCCAACTCGCCAAGTCCCAGTGATTCGGCGAGTTTTTTTTGTTTAAATTCAGAACTAACGAGGCAATCTCTTTAGCGCTTTTTTATAAACTTCTGTTCTGTGTCCGATTATCAAAATCTTTATAGTGAGATTTTCAATTTTGAATATTATCCTATAATCACCAACTCTTAGTTTTCTATTACCCCTAAGAGTTTGGCGCAGTGGCTTACCAAAAACCTCTGGCACAACCAGAAGCTTATCTTTAATCGCATTCTTAATCTTTAACTTGTTGTTAAAATCCAACTTAGGAATATCTTTTTCTAGGACGAAGGGATGATATTTTATTTCAAATCCTCTCCCCATACTTGCTTGTGTGATAAGTAATTTACATTTTTTTGATCTCTAGCTTCTGCTAATTCTTCCCACACCTCATCTTCCTCAATTTGAATAGCTTCTTTCAAAAGCTCTAGGGTTTTAGTAGCAACAGGAACCTTGTCCCGATGAGCAAGTTTACTCAAAACTTGATTGATGTCATCCGACACCGAAATATTTATTCTTTTTTTAGTTAACGTTTGACTCATGAGCTAAGTGTAACAAATTTGTAACACATGTCAACATTTGCCTCGTCTCAGTGATTCGGCGAGTTTTTTATTGAAAATTCAATAATTTATTGTTATCCTACTTTCAGTATTTTGAAACAAAGGAGGACTAAATGTGCCACAAGGTAGTCGATGAAAAACTAAAATCTCTTGGTATGAAACCCAAAGGAAAACCCGTACCAATTGTTCAATATCATATCGGCAAATGGACACGCCCATTGGAGCCAAGTTCTAAAAATCCAGATGAAGGAGGAGGATTATGGGTAAATCCCAAAAGAAGTGGGGCTGTCGGATTAGCAAGATACATTTGGAAACGATATTCCAAAAAAGTGCGGGTATTTACTTGCCGTATCGATAAAATACTCTGTCGGCCATCTTCATACCGTTTGAAAACAAATAGAGTAATGTTACTGGAGGAAGTTGATATAAGTTTTTTATATACTACACAAAACCCCTGAAATACGGGTTTTTTATTATTTTAAATAAGCAAGCTTGACGTTAGGAATGGCTTTATATTTTCGCCAAAGAGCCAATCTATTCATTCAAAAGACTGAAAGCGAAACGCAGTTACTATAAAACTAACGAGTGGAGAATAATTTTATCTTAGAAAACCAAACTGTCTGAGCGCCCCGTTTAGGGGCCGAGTTTTTCGTTTTCTTGATAAAATTATTCGGAGCGAAGTTAGTTTTATATTGTAACGAAGTGGTCGTTGAATGAATAGATTAGCTCTTTGGCCCACCATTACTATTCGTAGCGGAGGGCTTCGATGGGGCTCTTTCGGGATGCCTGCCGGGCGGGGTAAAGGCCGAAGACGAGACCGACGCCGGCGGAGACAGCGAGGCCGATGGCGGCGGCGGAGATGGGGAAGACAAAGCTCCAGTTGAAGGTGGTGGTAAGGTTAATAATAATGGCGGTGGCAAATGACAGTCCGGCGCCAAGCAGAATGCCGATAACACCGCCGACGGCGGTAAGAATGACTGCTTCCAGCAAGAACTGCTTCATAATATCGCTTTCGGTTGCGCCCAATGCTTTACGCAAGCCGATTTCTTTAGTGCGTTCGGTGACCGAAACCAACATAATATTCATTACGCCGATGCCGCCAACGACTAATGAGATGGCGACAACTGATGCCAGAAATAAGGTGAGAATGTCAATAATGGTTTGGATTTGTTCCACGAGTCCTTCTTGTGTGGCGACAAAGAAGTCGTCGTTGTCGGGATCGGTGATGTTGTGGTTGGCGCGCAGAGTGGCTTCAATATCACTAACCGTTCGATCGACATTTTCCGAATTGTCGGCCTTAAGAATTATTTCATGGAAGTAGTCAATGCCTAATAAATAAGTTTGAGCGGTGGTATAGGGCAAGATAATTAATTCATCAAAGTCCAGAAATGATACCTGGCCTTTTTTAGGATAAACACCAATAACCCGGAATTTTTTATCTTTAATGGTAATAAATTCGCCCAAGGCGTCCGATTCGCCAAATAATTCTTCGGCAACCCGAAAGCCGATGACGGCTACATTGGCTTTTTGGCGAATGTCGTTTTCATTAAATACGGTTCCTTGTTCGGGGTAGACGTTAAAAGTTTTAGAAAAAAAATCTGCACTGCCGCCGATAATCATGGGGCGAAATGTTTCGCCACGATAGGAGACATTACCGGGGACAACCAGCATTGGCGTTATTTCCACAAGATGGGGGACGTTACTCTTTCTTTGTAGGGCGGCGATGTCCTTGTTTTTTAATGAGTCGGTGTAAATTTCGGCGAAGTCACTGGGGCCGCTGGGTTGTTTGCCGGGGCGGATGACGATAGTCTCAGCGCCCAAACCACTGATTTCATTGAGGATGAGTGATTCAGCGCCTTTACCGATGGACATAATCAAAATAATGGCGGCGATACCGATGACGATACCAAGAATAGTCAGCCCCGATCGTGCTTTATGAGTATTGAGGCCGGTAAGGGCGGTTTTAGTTGTGTGCCTAAGATTAATCATTTTTCAAAATGTTTACTGGCGTGATGGCGGTGTTGGGTTTGTTTGTCGCTAGCGACTTTACCATCAATAATATGAATGATGCGGCTGGCGTGCTCGGCGGTGTAGGTTTCGTGAGTAACGAGAATTATGGTGTGGCCATCTTCCTCATTGAGCTTTTGAATGGTAGCCATAACCATCTGTCCGGATTTGGAGTCCAGGTTGCCGGTGGGTTCGTCGGCAAAGATAACATCGGGTTTGTTGACTAGCGCGCGGGCGATAGCGGCCCGTTGTTTTTCACCACCGGAGAGTTGATAAGCGAGGTGGTCGGCCCGGTGCTCCAGGCCGACGGCTTTAATAGCTTTCATCGCTAAACCATTCCAACTAGATTCTTTTTTGTCGGAATAAAGTAAGGGGAGTTTAACGTTTTCTAACACCGTGGTCTTGGGTAATAGGTTAAATGATTGGAAAATAAAGCCCATTTTTTGGTTGCGGATTTTGGCGATTTCTTCATCAGAGTGGTCGGTAGCGGTTTTGTCGCTGAAGTGGTATTCTCCGCCGGTTTGCGAGTCAAGAAAGCCAATGATATGGAGAAGGGTGGATTTGCCGGATCCTGATGGCCCCATAATAGCGGTGAATTCCCCCTTATTAATATCAAAAGAAACACCCCGGAGGGCTTGAGTGCCATCAGAATAAATTTTCTCAATGTTTTTTAGTTGGATGAGAGGCATTATTGTTTTTCAAAAACAATAACTTTATCGCCTTCTTTAATACCGCTGGTAATCTCAATATTACCGTCGGAGCCGCGAAGGCCGGTTTGTACCATTATTTCAGAGACGACGTCGTTGTTATTTAATAACCGCACAATGCGATTGCCGTTTTGGTAAATAATTGCCCGTTGGGGGATGGCGATGATATTTTCTTTAGCGGCGGTCAGAATATCAATATTAGCAGTCATACCGGGGCGGATGCGTGGATCATTTTCTAGGATGTGCAGAGTAATTTTGTAGGTGGCGACACCCTCAATAATAGTTTCGGCGGGGTTGATGGCGGTTACTCGGGCGGTAAAAATTTCGTCAGCGCTGTAGGCATCAAAAGTCAGGTTGGCCAGGTCGCTGATTTTAATCTTAGGGATGTCCACTTCTGGTATAAAGGTTTCAATTTCAAACTTGCCTTTGGAGATTATGGAAACGATACTGGTGTTGGCGGCGACAATCTCACCAACTTTTGTTTCTTGCCGGGTGACTATGCCATTAATAGGGGAGATGAGAATCGTCTTATTTATCTGGGCATGAATGTTTTGCGCTCCGGCCTCGGCTTGGGCGACTTTTGCTTCTTGAGCGGCAATCTGTTCGGGGCGGGCGCCGGCTAACTTTAAGTTGAGTTCTTGCTCGGCCTTGGCAACGGTAGTTTTTTGGGAAATAATGGATTGTTCCAAGCTAATAGTATTACTAATGGCGGTATCGATGTTAGCGCGGGCGGAGCTGACGTTGGTGCGATAGGTATCAAGAGCGGAGTTGTTGCGGGCACAGCCGGTGGTAAGGGTGGTGTTGGTATGCCGGAGAAATTCCTTGAAGACAATCAAATGTTCTTTGGCGTTTTTAATCGTTTCTTCCAATTCTTTTTCTGAAGTACCGGTGTTGCAATTATCTAGTTCGGCACGCCAATCATCTAGCCGGTGATCGGAGGTCGCGCGAAGATCGGTGGCGTTAGTTTCAGCTTGGTTATTACAGGCGGTAAAAGTTAGTTCATAAAAGCCACTAGCCGAACCACTAAAAATGAGGGTAGTTTTGGTATTAACGGCATCATCGGCTTTAGTGTAGCTATCTTCTAATTCATTAAGGATACTGTTGTGGATATTATTTAGGTCCTGTTCGGCTTTTTGTAATTCTGTTTTTTTAATTAAAACATCCTCAGGACGGGTACCGGCTTGCAGTTCGTCTAATTGAGCTTGCTGAGCTTTAATGTTAGCTTGAGCTTCGTTAAGTTGAGCTAGTAGATCGCTGTTATTTTGGCTGATTAATTTTTGTCCCTCAAAAACTGTACTACCGATATTGATATAAATAGATGAAACGCGGCCACTTTTTTCAAAGGCCAAATCAACGCTTTCGGCGGCTTGGACGCGACCGGTAACGTTGACTTCTTGTGTGATATTTTGCCGTTGGGCGATAACAAACTCGTAGGGCGAGTCGGCGCCGCGGTTAAAGGTAAAAAAAGTGATGGCAATTATTGCCAATAGAATCGCGCTGGTTATTATTTTATGACCGTTAATAAACTTTAAAATAGATTTCATTATGGGTTTATTATAGCACATTTTTCAATTTTATGGCATAATATTGTTATTAATTTGCCAGCGTAGCTTAGAGGAAAAGCAGTCCCTTCGTAAGGGAAAGACCGTCGGTTCGAATCCGACCGCTGGCTCATGAAATCACTTTCAGGAAAATATGATCAAAACAACGCCCACTTAGATATCCACGCCGGCGCGGGGGGGGATGATGCCAAAGAGTGGGCGGAGATGTTGTTTCGGATGTATGTTAAGTATGCCGAAAAACGGGGTTGGAGGGTGGTGGCCACCGATGATTTGGCGGTGGATATCAGGGGTGATTATGCTTATGGCAACTTAAAAAAAGAGGCGGGAGTGCATCGATTGGTGCGAATCTCGCCGTTTTCGGCCAAACAATTGCGCCACACATCTTTTGCTTTAGTGGAAGTGGTTCCTGAACTGCCTGATGTTGAACATCAGAAAATTATTATTCCCGAGGATGATTTGAAAGTGGAGACGTTTCGTTCCAGTGGGCCGGGCGGACAAAATGTCAATCGTCGCGAAACTGCGGTGAGAGTGGTTCATTTACCGACTCATATTAGCGCCTCCTCCCAGGTGGAGCGTTCCCAGTTACAAAACAAAGAAAAGGCGTTGAAATTATTGAAGGCGAAGTTGATAAAATTAATGGAGGAGCGGCAGGCGAGCGAGTTGGGCAGTTTGAGGACGAGAGTGGCTCCGGAGTGGGGCAATCAGATTCGCTCTTATGTATTACATCCTTATCAACAAGTGAAAGACCACCGCACTGGCATTAAGAGTAGTCGTCCCGAGCAGGTGCTGGATGGCGATCTCGACAAATTCATTGAAGCGGAGTTAGAATTGTAAATACATGATCAACTTCATTAATGTTTCCAAAATTTACAATCACTCTTCGGTGGCTTTAGATAATATCAGCTTTAGGGTTGCTCCTAAGGAATTTGTAACCGTTGTTGGCAAGTCCGGCGCCGGCAAGTCCACTATTGTTAAATTAATCATTGGCGAGGAAAAGCCGACTAAGGGGCGGGTTTTGTTCGCTAATCATGAGGTAAATAAGTTGAGTTATAAGGAACTGCCTCTTTTAAGGGGAAAGATCGGCATTATTTTTCAGGATTTTCGCTTACTACCGGCTAAGAGTGTTTATGAGAACGCTGCCTTTGCTATGGAGGTGGCAGGAAAACCGCAGGTGGAAATAAACGAAGTTATTCCCCAAGTTTTGGATATGGTGGGATTGGCTGATAAAAAATTAAACTTCCCTCGCGAGCTGTCGGGAGGAGAAAGACAGAGAGCGGCGATTGCCCGGGCGATGGTGAATCGGCCGGTGTTGATTATTGCCGATGAGCCGACCGGCAATCTGGATCCGGCCAATACTTGGGAGATAATCCGTATTCTGTTAAAAATTAACGAGTTGGGGACGACGGTTCTATTAGCGACTCACAATAAAGATATTATTAACAATCTAGGGAAGCGAGTGATTAGCATAAAAGATGGTAAAATAATAAAGGACGAGGAAAATGGCAGGTATATTTTGGGATAATGTTAACAATGCTCACAAGAATAATTAAATACGGCTGGCAAAATTTTTGGCGTAACAAGTGGCTATCAATGGCGACGATTAGTATTATGCTGTTAACTCTTGTTGCTTTTCAGGGTTTGGTTTTATTCAGAGTGGTGACTAATCTGGGGGTGGAGAGTTTGAAAGATAAGATTGATATCAGTATGTATTTTGCTCCAGAGACGGGGGAGGAGTTGATTTTAGATGTTCAAAAAGAAATAGAGACGTGGGACAAAGTGAAGCAGGTGGAATATATTTCCCGAGAGAAGGCATTGGCGATATTTAAAGAGAAGCACATTGACGATCCAACAATTAATCAGGCGTTGCAGGAGTTGGAGGACAATCCGCTTTCGGCCTCGCTGAATATCAAAGCCGATAGCCCTTCTGATTATAAGGAGATTGCGGAGAGTTTGGACGGTCAGCAAAACTGGCAGTCATTGATAGAAAAAATAACTTATCGCCAAAATCAGCTGGTGATTGAACGATTGGGTAAGATTGTGGATACGATAGAGAAGTTTGGTCTGATTTTAACCTTCCTTTTGGCATTAGCGGCTATTTTGGTAACTTTCAATACTATTAGCTTGGCGATTTATTCCAATCGTGAAGAGGTGGGGATTATGCGGCTAGTGGGTTCGCCCAACCGTTTTATTTCCGGACCATATATTGTTACCGGAATAATTTATAGCACCATCGCTGCTTTTATTAGTATGGTTGTAATTTGGCCGGCGGTTTTGATAGTTTCTCCTTACTTGGAGTATTTTATAGCCGATTTTAGCTTTACCGCTTATTATTACGATAATCTGTGGAAGTTGTTGGGTTACCAATTAATATTCGGTATTCTTCTTGGAGTGATCTCCGGCAAGGTAGCGATTGGGAAATATCTTAAGGTATAGGAGAAATAACCCCAACCCATCACCCTCCTCGCAAACCGCTTCGATTACTAATAAAACTACCTTCGCCCCGAATAATTTTATCAAGAAAACGAAAAACTCGACTACATACTTATAAGTAAGCGATCGCTTACCTATAAGTATGTAGTTCTCAGACAGTTTGGTTTTCTAAAATAAAATTATTCTCCACTTGTTAGTTTTATAAGTAACTGC
>JBDRBW010000015.1:0-30195 GCA_043822345.1 Patescibacteria group bacterium | reverse complement strand
GGCAGATTGTCTTTGCGTTCGAACCAATCCCCCAAATAAACGACTTTCTGAATATTAGACTCTTTACTAGCTTTAGCGTCGGCGGAAGCTTTGCGAAGAATCTCATTAACTTTGTAATAAGGCACACTCCTCTTATCCTGCTCTACTCCCAACACTAAATACCCCTCCTTCTTTAATTTATCAATCAACCTCCCCGTCTGCGCTACCTTTTCCCACGTCATATTTTTTTCCGCTCCTAAAGAAACTTTGACTAGTTGTGGCCGCGGCTTATTAAAGCAGTCCACCGGCGCCGGTGTAATCCCGCATAGATATAACTTCTCCACCCCCGCGCCGTCAGCGGTGCGAAAAATAGAACCGACATTATGTAAACTTCTTATATTATGCAAAATAGCTATCATGATCCCACTATGTCATTTCGAGCGTAGCGAAGCAAAGTCGAGAAATCTCATAGTTTTCGTATTATTGAAAGTACTGAGATTCTTCGACAGGATCAGAATGACATTTGTATTATTGCGTAAGTCCCATCCGCATCCACCAATCCGCGCTCGCGCTCGGATAAGGTACATGAATAGTGCAGTAACCACCAGAAAAACATTCGCCACTGTGGCCCATACCTGCCATTCCATTATTATAAACATTCTCTGCGCCATAAATCGCATTCTGAATTTTACTCTGGTAAAACGCTTTATGATTGGAATAACTTTCCACATCCAGCGCCAGCCAATATTTTCTGTTTTTACCTAAAGTTACCGAATTGCCAAATGTAAAATTCGTTACATCATCGGGGTCGCTATCCAAGCGCAGTGATAAAGTGGTAGTTGTTACCAAATTATTAAAATCGGGATAGTTGCTACCATTATCATCATAAATACTCAACCGCAAGTTAGCCGGCCACCCGCCTGCACTCTGCCAAATTTTCAAATTAACAAAATCAATCTCGGCCGTTTGGGGAAGGGTAACGCTTTGCAAACTAGCGGTGCCCGGGCAAGAAGAGCAGTTAGGATTTTTATTGCCGATATTACCGCTCCAGCCATCAGCTTGGTCTTGGTTGATAACCAACTCCGGTTCCGGATAACTCCACTCCCCCGCCAGCGCGTTGGAATAATTACTAAACTCATCTTTTGCCCGCGCCTCAACCGCCACTGTGTCACCCGGTGAAACATTTATCTGATAACCACTAGCCGCCAACTCCACCACCTCACCATTAATTTTGACATCGTAAACCAATAATTGGTCACGGCTGTCTGCGTCGCTCGCATCGGGCCAATCGATGACTAATAAAGAATTTTGTTTGTCAAAATTAAAACTCAAATCTCCGGTCAACATCGGCGGCTGATAATTGGGCGCATCCTCCTGCCAATAATACTTCTCCGAATCAATAACTTTCAGCCGAAAACTTTGCTGACCGCCGCCGGATTGGTAAAAATCATAAACAGCCATTGTTAAATACTCAACATCATCTTCAATATAAAAACGAACGATGCCGTCCTCAATCAAACTATAATTATAGGCTTGATTTTTGATACCGCCGGAACTGCCATAGCCGTCGGGGGCAGTGGGTAATATTAGTGATTGGCGCTTAGTATTGCCAACATATATTGGATAAGTAGTCGTCAACAGCCCATCGGTGGCCGGCGTCCAATCATCGCTGGTGCTGATAAAATCCTGATTCGCTGGCTGGCAATCTCCATAAAAAATCAAAACTTTCCACGCCTCGCTCCAATCAGCAGAAAAGGCGGGATTATTAAGCTTGATATCAACAATGGATCGCTGTGAATTATTGGGATCTCGATAAAAATTCAGCCACTGAAAAAGTGGTTGTTCTGTCATCCCGGACTCCGATCCGGGATCTACGCTCGCTAATAACGTACCAACATTCCCCAAAGCTCCCGGACTCGGCTGGGTTTGTATCTTAAATTCATCGGCAACAGTTCCATCACTACTCACAATCCTCTCCAAGCTATAGCCCGGCTCAAAGCCGATAAAGTCGTCCTTATTATAGGTAGCCATATCAACAATATCCGGATCGCCATCGCTATCAATCACCTCAGTATTTCTCACTAGATAAATAGTGTCCATGGAGTTTTTCAAACTGCCGCTCTTCCATTCCATATCGGCATTACTGCTAGCTCCCAGCCAGATTAGAAAAAAACTTTTTGGCCCGATTACATTACCCTCCTCAAAATTCTTTTTGCCGCCAGTGGTTTGAATAGACCAACCGTACAAATCAACTTCTTGATCGTTAGGATTATAAAGTTCAATAAACTCCTTGCCCGTATCCGCTCCCTCGGCATCAAAAAGAAACTCAGTGATAAACACTACAAGGTCATCCTGAGCTAAGAGCGAAGGATCTTCTAAAGATTCTTCACTATCGTTCAGAATAACAGAGTCCCCCGCCGGAATAATAGGAATAAACGTCCCCGCCGGACTGTTATTAGCATTATAATTATCGCTATCGTCGTCCACTTCTAATGAAACTCCGCCAACGCCCTCAGTGTCATCCTGAGGCAAAGCCGAAGGATCTTTTTCCATCCCGTCTAAAATCTTATTCGCCCGATTAATCAACGCCAACACATTTTCCACTACATCGGCGCGATTATTTTCTTCTTCTTCGTCATTCTGAGGCGTAGCCGCAGCCGAAGAATCTTTATAAGATCCCTCGCTTACGCTCGGGATGACAGGAAGCGCGCCCTCTACCTCCTTAAAAAATAAATCAATAATCCCCGCGCCATAAATTACCGCCTTATCCGATAGCCGGTCCCAGTATCCCTGTAAAACAACGGGGGTATCGATAGAAACATTGTTCCGATTGGCAAAAACCATATTTCCTCCTGACTTTCTAAAGAGATAATAATTACCAAACTCATCATTTTTAACGCCGTAATAATAACCGTCTTTCAACTCAAAATAATCCGTTTCCGGCAAACTATACTTTCCCAAACCAATCGTGTCCCGGCTGTAAAAATTACTATTTGAATACTCTGCCAACCCGTCAAAATAATCATCCAAGCTACTCAACCTCACTAAATCATTCACCGGCCACTCCCGCGCCTGTTTATACTTGGAAAAATTTTCGTAGGGACTGCTGTAAAAATGGGAATCGTTGCGAGTATGCGCTGGCACCGATATGTCCTGAAACAAATGAAGAACGTGCCCCAGCGCCAGCATCGCTCCCTCCTCATCGCCATCTTTATAACGCCGCAATGCCGCCTGCCAAGTAAAATTCAACTCATCATCAAGATCGCTTGAAAAAGTTGAGGAAATAAAACTGGTAATCTTATTAAAAAACGGCTTGTGGCCGAAACTTAATTGCGCTCCCTCGTCCTGCGCCCACTGCTTGGCGCTCGCCCCTGAAAAAGAAGCGATTTCCAAACCTCGATTATAAATAGGATCAAAAAAGTGATTCAAAAAACGAAAACTACTATCTTCCTCCACCGATCCCTGAATCAGCAACTCCTCCAGGTCAATGGTAATATTTTGCTCACCTTGATTATTAAAAAAATCCACCGCCGCCTCCGTCAAATGCTGATGGGTGCTGGTCTCATACGCCAACCCCGCCGCCGGCATCAAAAATAGAACGCCTAATAAGAACATCCTCGCTGTCATCTTGAGCGAAGGTCGCCGTAGGCGACCAAAGTCGAAAGATCTCATTAATTTGTATTTCATATTTCCCTTAATTCTTACTTCTCGCTTCTATAGCGATTCAATTTTCCAAACGCCTGTCTGCTGATTTAATTCCATATCAATCGTGTACTCCACCAACCCATCTTCACTTAAAACAATAAACTTGAAATCTCCCAAATAAGTAGAATCCTCAACATTCGGCCGCGCCCTCCTAATCAACTCCACAATCTCACCCAACCGCCCTTCGCTCCGCGCCTGCTCCAAACCATCCTGCCAGTCGCCACGAGTCCCATCGTCCTCTAGTAAAAAATACTTGGCCGCCAACTCCACATCCTCCGCTTCCAATGCCTCGGCGAACATCCGCAAAGTCTCCTCCGGCGCCGTCCCGCCATAAACATCCTCCGCCGCCAGCTTCTCCATCTCCACCGCCACATTCTCAACCACGTCCACAATCCCATCCCGACTGGCAAAAAACGCCCAAACCGAAAAAATAATAATCAAAACTAAAACCAACCAAAAAACCTTGTTCATAAAATTAACAATCAGCCTAGCAAATTATTTATTTTTATGCAAGTAGTCGAAGATATTGAGTACCGCTTTGATGGCGTCGCCGGCGGAGATGTTGTTTTGCTTGTAGATTACATCGCTGACATCGCCGGCGGCCCAGATGCCATCGACCGAAGTACGCTGGGTGCGGCAATCAATCTTAATCTCCCCCCATTTATCAAGTTTCACCAAGTCCTTCACAAAATCACTATTGGGTACCGAACCGATTTCCACAAACACCCCGCCTAGCTCCAGTAATTTTTCTTTGCCGGTTTTTTTATCCTTATATTTCAGACCAGTGACCATACTACTGCCCAAAACTTCCCGTATCTCCGCATTAAAAATCACCGTCATCTTTTTCAACTTTTTAACCTTTTCCTGCGTTACCGCATCGCCCCTTAATTTATCGCTACGTTGTAATAAATAAAGTTTTTGAGCGTAAGAATTAAGCGTCAACGCCGCCTCTAAGCCAGCGTTGCCACCACCGATTATCGCCACCACCTTATCTTTAAATAATGGCGCGTCGCAAGTTGCGCACCAAGTCAGCCCCCTGCCATCGAACTCATCTTCGCCCGGCACACCCAATCGTTTACGCCGACTACCCGAAGCAACTAAAATTATTCTAGTTTCTATTAACGGACGTCGTACATCGGTTAATAAAGAAAAACCATGGCGAGATTTTTTAATCTCTTTCACCCGAACGCCATCGGCAATCTCAATATCACCGGCTTTCTCATATCTCCTAACGTGGCCTTCTAGTTTTTTTGCCAATTCCAAGCCAGATAATTGCTGATCGCCAATCCAATTCTCCACTCCGGGAGAAACTGTTGACTGACCGCCAAATTTCTCGGCCACCAATAAGGTTTTAATTTTTTTACGGGCGGCGTAAACGCCAGCGGCTACGCCCGCCGGCCCCCCGCCGACTATTACTAAATCGTACATAGATTCTTCGCTACGCTCAGAATGACTAGCTAAGCTTTAACGCTCTCGACAGAGCGCTCTTATCAAATCCGACAAACACTTCATCGTCAATCAAAATCACCGGCACGCCCAACTGCCCCGACTTCTCCACCATCTCCTCACGCGCCTTAATATCTTGCGCAACATCCTTCTCCTCAAAATCGACATCATGTTCTTTAAAAAACTCCTCAGCCATTCTGCAATAAACGCAAGTCGGCGTTGAATAAACTATTATTTTCATATTTACCATAGTAACACTTTGACTATAAATTTACAAAACAGTACTATGGACAGTATGAGTACTGCTTTCAAAGTAAAGCAATTAATCCTCGTCGGCGGCGACATTATCGTCCTTTTTCTCTCGCTACTGCTGACTTTATTTGTTAGATACAACACCTCTTTCAATAACACTATACTCAACGAACATCTCTCGCCGTTTTCTCTGCTCTTCTTCCTCTGGATTACCATCTTCTACATCGCCGGCCTTTACGATCTTAAATATCTCAAAAACGATATTGTTTTTTTCAAAAAATTCAGCGCCGCTCTGGCTGTTAACGCCTCTGTCGCCATCACCGCTTTCTATTTCCTTCCCGTTGGCATTACTCCTAAAACCAATCTTTTAATTTTAATCATTATCTTCAGCGCCCTAGAATACTTTTGGCGCCGGATTTTTAATAAATTCCTTAGCGGCCAAGCGCCCGCCACCAACATTCTGCTCATCGGCTCGGGAGAAACCAACGAAGAAATAGAAAAACAAGTCAAAAGTAATCCCCAACTCGGCTATGCCATAAAATTTTGGATGAAAGAAGGACTAGGTGATGCAGAAATGGCGCATCTTAATCAGATAATTATTGCGGAGAAGATAGATCTTATCGTTATTCCCAGTCATCTTAAAAGAAACTCCCGCGCCGCCCGCGCCATTTACCGCAATTTGGCGCTAGGTATCCAAACCGCCGACGTTGCCTCATTTTACGAAACCATCTTCGGCAAAGTTCCCCTCGTCGAGCTGGAAGAAGTTTGGTTTTTGGAAAATCTGCTCAATCGCCACAAGATTTATGAATCCATTAAACAGCCGATAGAAATTGTTTTTGCCCTCGCGCTAACCGCTCTTCTTTCGCCACTACTATTAATAATCGCCCTACTGGTAAAAATAACCTCCGTCGGGTCCATTCTTTACAAACAACAACGGATTGGTCAATATGAAGCCACTTTTACTCTTTATAAATTCCGTACTATGGTCAAGGATGCCGAAAAGTCCGGCGCCCAATGGGCGCAACCCAACGACCGACGGGTTACCGCTATTGGCCAATTTTTACGCCGTACCCATTTAGATGAACTGCCCCAGTTAATCAACATTATAAAAGGAGAGTTGTCCTGCGTCGGTCCCCGCCCTGAACGCCCAGAGTTTACCGAAAAACTCAAAGAAACCATTCCCCATTACGAACTGCGCCATCTCATCCGCCCCGGCCTTGCCGGCTGGGCCCAGCTCAACTACCGCTACGGCGCCTCGGTAGAAGATGCCTACAACAAACTGCAATATGAAATCTACTACCTAAAAAACCACTCCTTCTGGATGGACGTCGGGATTGTGTTGAAAACATTGAAGTTGTTTTTTGTGAAAAACTGACAACCTCACCCCGTCATCCTGAGCGCTAGTGAAGGATCTTTTAAAGATTCTTCACTTTGTTCAGAATGACAAAAGAAAACAAAAATAACAAAAGAAATTATGCCCAATAAAATTCTTAAAAATACCCTCTGGCTTAGCGGCGGAGAAATTATTGGGCGGCTCCTGCGAGCCGTCGTTGTTATTTACGCCGCTCGCGTCCTCGGCGCCGCCACCTGGGGCACTCTTTCTTACGTTCTTAGTTTAGCCGGATTGTTCATTATCGCCACCGACATCGGTATAGGCGCGGTTCTTACTCGCGAATTAGTCAAGCAACCGCAACAACAATACCGATATGTCTCCACCTCCTTTTATATAAAAATAATCCTCATTGCCACCAGCGCCATCGTTATGATTCTGCTCACCCCTCATTTAGCCAACATCGAAGTTTCTCCAGCGATTATTTGGCTAATAACCATAATGATGGCTTTAAACAGTTTGGAATTATTGGCTATCGCCATTGCCCGCGCCCAAGAAAAAATGCATTTAGAGGCGCTGGCTAAAATGGTTTCTCAAATTACAATCGTCACTCTGGGAATTTGGGCGCTAATCAAATACCAGACAGCCGAAAGTTTAGCCGCTGTTTACGCCATCGGCGCCGCCGCTAGTTTAATTTTTATCATTTGGGCATTGCGACAATGGTTAAAAAGAATTTTTACCTATTTTGACTGCCAATTAGTTAAAAAAATTCTCTCCGCTAGCTGGCCATTCGCCATCGCCGGCCTTTTGGGCGGCACTATGCTTAATATCGATGTGGTAATGCTCGGCTGGTTTCGAGACGCCACTCAAATTGGCTATTATGCGGCCGCCCAAAAATTAATCTTCGTTCTTTACGTCATCCCCACTCTCGTTGCTATCCCCGTTTTTCCCAGTTTAGCCCGCTTGGCTAATAAAGACCAAACGGAATTTACTCGTCTTCTTGTTCGTTCTCTAAAAATTGTTTTAATAGCCGCTATTCCCATCGCTATCGGCGGCATCATCACCGGCTCTGAAGTAGTCCGCCTTACTTTTGGCGCCGAATACATTGCCACTGCCACCACTTTTAAAATCCTTCTTCTTACTCTGCTTGTTAACTATCCCGTCATTATTGTTAGCAACGCTCTCTTTGCCTATCGTAAACACAACGAATTTGTTAAGTACTCTATCCTGGGGGTTTCTAGCAACATCATTCTCAACCTCGTCTTTATTCCCTATTGGGGGATAGAAGGCGCCGCCATCTCCACCGTCATTACTCAACTCGCCAGCAGCGCCTTTATTTGGAAAAAACTCAAACAAACCAACCACTTTTCCCTCCACCATCAACTTAATAAAGTCATCGTCACCAATCTCATTGTCGGCGCTTTCGTCTGGCTCCTTCATTACTATCAAGTCAACTTTTTTGCTATTCTGGCGGCAGCCATTATCAGCTATCCAGTTTTGCTTTATCTATTAAAAGAAGAACTGATTTATGAAAGCCGTTATTTACGCCGTTGGCTTAACTCTTAATCTATATTACCGGTTTAATAACTCTTCCTTTCAACTCCTTTAACTGGGCAAGTACAAGCTCGCATCTTTCATCCCGCGGCATTAATGAATCATTTGCTCTTCTTCTGACACTAGCCGCCAACTCATCCCTCACTACTAACAAATTACTTTTATTAATACCGGTTAATTCTGATAAGTGGATTGCCCAACCTTCTTCTTGTTTATCAATTAAATCATTATAATCAATAACGCAACCGCCAAATAAAGACAACTGTAATAATGAATTAGTATTTAAATTAAAATAGGAATCGGCTAGAAATTGAAAATCATCTCCCGTTTTAAGATGCAAACTAACCATATAGTCATTAAAATTCCTAAAACTAATAATTATCACCGGCTTGTAGCCCAATTTAAAAACCTCCGGCACTAAATATTCCCAGCCATGAATCTTAAAAAAATCAGCCTTTTTTAACATTCTATCTAAAAGATTTAGTCTCTTTCTCTTACAAATCCCAGCCCCCTTCTTAGAAGGCATTATTTGAGATATTATACGTTGCCTTACATGCCAATTATTTATAGCCATCAAATCAGGGTGTTCCATCTCCCCATGGTTCCGATCCCACTTTTTTAAAACCGGCACATTAAAATTAGCTCCAGCCTGATGTAAAATAGCCGCCAACAATGAAGATCCGGATCGGCCAGCTCCAATAATAAAAATTTTTTCTTTCATTGTTTTATACAATAACAAGTTATGATAGTATATGTAAATATATGAATACGATAAAAAATAATGGCAACCAATTTTTTATTATGAGACATGTTGAATCTATCCACAATGTTGATGGATGGATTTCAGCTGATGAAAAAACAGATAAAAAATCCCAGCTGACAGAAGTTGGCATTCAACAGGCTCACAAAATAGGTAAAGAACTACAAACAAAAAATATTACTATCATCTACCATTCTCCTTTTCAAAGAGTAATTAAAACTTGCGAAATAATTAACAACTACCTTAATGTCCCTACGATTATCGATAAAAGATTGGTCCAATATAATTGTGGCATTTTTAACGGTAAATTATGGCAAGAGCGAGACGCTTTTTACCAAAATAATTTAGAAAAATTGACTAAAGCGCCCCCTAATGGGGAAAATTTTTTAGATGTTAAAAAAAGAATGGTGGCTTTTCTAATAGATATCAATAATAATCATATTGGAGAAAATTTATTAATAATCAGCCATGGCAATCCATTAAGAATTTTACAATGGGCCACGCTCAATCTCCCCAATGCCAATCTCTTTGCCGATATGCGAGTACTAAAATGGAAATCTAACATATCACCAGAACCAAAGTGTGAAATCTTATTATTTAACCGCAAATAAATAATAACCGGAAGTAGTGTGCCTTTTTTCACTTATCAGAAACTTATCTAACCAATAGGACAACGGATACAATAAAAAATGAAAGTGAGCCTGAAACGGAAAAAAATGAACTAAAGCTCTAAAATACCCGCCTCTTTTTTTTATTTCTAAATTAGAAAAATTTTTAAACATAAAATACAAAGTATCATCAAAAAATCTCCAGTAATCTTGATAATGGCCACGGGTCCCATGATATGGATAAATCGATGGAACATATACAAAAACTTTTCCTCCTTTTCTAAGAATGCGGTATATTTCTCCAACCACCCGACAAGGATCTTTAACGTGTTCTAAAACGGAGGAACATATCACACTGTCCACGCTCTCATCTGCTAAAGGAATATTATGAACATCAGCTAAAATATTAGGATTGGTAGAAGAATCACGATCCAAAGTTTTATAATCACAGTCGCTGAATAAATTCTCGTATTCCACCAACCATTTTTCAAATCGCTTTCCTCCGCCTAAATCTAATACAATTTTACCCTTGCTGATTTCTTTTATTTTTTCTTTAATAAATTGTTCGTAAGAATATGCCATAAACTTATTAAAAAATTTTAACTTCTAGAAAATTTTAGCGCCACAAAATATAATCCGACTCTTAACCATTGATCTATTACCCGAGAAATTACGATCCCCCAAAATCCCATCCAATAACCCAAGGCGATGATTAATAAAATTTTTACTATTGGTTGAGTAATGTTAATCAGTGATATAGGAACTATTTTCTTATGAGCATGCAAAGCAGAGACTATTACTGGCGCTAATCCGCCGATTATTATCAAAGATCCAACTCTAGAAAAAGAAACTGCGTCTATGTATCCAGGAAAAAAAATCAAAAACAACTGAGGCGCTATTAACGCATACAAACCAACCATCATTATAACGCCCCCTAACATAAAAAATAATTTACGCGGCAATGATTTTTGAATTTCCTTAAACTCTCTATTAGTAAACTTTGGTAGAGCCAATTCACTGACCGGCTTAATCATCCCTCTTATCTTCTGCGGTACAATAAAAGCAAAATTATAAATAGCTAACTGCGCCGCCCCCAAAAAATGAAAGATGATGATTTGATCGATATACATCGCCACATCAGTAATTACATTAACCACGCTTAATCGTTTCCCGTACTGCAATGATTTAAAATCAACTCTATTATTAACCAAATGATCCCTGGTTATCTTATAGAAAAAGAGAAGTGACACCAGTGCATAAGTAATAAAATAAACTGCGATTACTATAATAACGTCGTCTGTTAAAAAAATAGCGGCCAGCAAAGCAACGGCTGTAATTAATCGGTAAATCACTTCGTAAACAACCAATTTTTTAAAATACTGTTTACCAATCAATAAATAATAATACAAATTACCACTTTCAATGAGTGGCAAAAAAATACCGACAAAAACCAAGGAAATTGCTAACGCATAATTATTATTAAACCAATAATAAGCACTGCCAGATAAAGCTAATAACAAAACCAATTGCCCCCACAGCAACCGGCTTTTGAAAGCCGCTTTTACCGTGCCGTCAAAACTACGCGCTACCGCCTGTGCCACCGCCGTTCCCATTCCCGATAAAGCAAACGCGCTCAGTATACCCGCCAAAGAAAGTATATAACGATAGGTGCCATAAACCTCTTTAGGCAATAGATTGGCAAAACCTACCGCTAATCCCAAGCCAATCAATGATACCGCCACCTGATTAGCAGATAACCAAAAACCGCCGCGCGCCAAATAGCTAATATCAGTTTTCACAAAACGTTCAATTTGTGCTATAAACTTCTTCATAACCCAATTTTATACAACATGAATAAATTTTTCGACTTTGTCAAACAAGTTTATCAAAACAAATCTCTTTATCGTATTCTTTTTAATTGGGAGGTTTGTAAACATTGCCAATTAATCACCGATAAAACTATAGACATAAGCTCCGGTAAAAAACCTAGCTATCACGATTATTTACCGCTATCAAGAATTGACGTTCAACACTCTAATTTTCCAAAAATCAACGGGGATGATATTTTACTTGATCTCAATCAACAATTCCCGATTACTGATAACCAATATGATAACGTTTTATTTTTCAACTCAATTTACATTTTGGAAAATCCCCAACTCGCCCTAAAAGAGTGCTGTCGCGTTCTCAAACCAAGCGGACAACTATTTTTATCCTCACCCTTCATCTTCAACGAAGCGCGCGAGCCACACGACTATCACCGCTTCACCTCAGAAAAATTAGAAGAAATGTTACACACCGTTAGATTTCAGGAAATAAAAATAATTCCTTTTGGCGGACGCTTTGCTTCCGCTACGTCTCTCATAAGTAAATTTTTTTATTTCAAAACTATTAAATTTGCCTTGTTTTCTTTTGCCATTTTACTAGATAAAATTATTCCTCTTAAATTAAAAAATTCTCATCCCGCGCCTTTGGGCTATTTTTGTATTGCTAAAAAGAAATCTTTTTAACTTTAACTACAAAGGACAAAGCAAAAACCGACGGAAATAATTTCGCTAAAATCTTAAAACCCGGGTAACGAAAGGAACTGGTTTTTGTCTCTATGATCTCTAAATTATTACGACTTATCATCTCTTGAAACAAATGCCAATTAAACCAAAACACGTGGCCTTTTTTTAATGTATTATTTTCAGGTACTTTACCTAGTAAAACCTGTAACCTTGCTGCTAAAGAATTAAAGTTGGGTACGCCAATTATTAAATATCCGCTAGAAATCCGTTTCATTTCCGCTAGCAATTTTTCGGGATAATAGAAATGCTCTAATACATCTAGGGCCACCACATAATCAAATCCTTTCTCCTCCACCAACCAAGGCGTTTTAGTCAAATCAGTTAATTGAGCTCTTACTCCTCTTGCTTTGCATTTTTTAATTGCCTCTTCCGAAAAATCCAGCCCCAAACCATCTATCCCCCTATCTTTCAAAGCGCTTAACAACAACCCATCGCCACAACCAACATCCAAAACCCAACCCCTATCAATAAAACTCAAAATCGCCTTGTGGCCAAAGTTTAGATGTTGGTCTTTGACTTGCCAACGATTATCTTCAAAAATTTTATTTTCCATACATTACATTAACCTACCAAACTTAACCACTTGCTTAAATTGAGTAAAAGAAATACAAGAATCAATAACGCTCCTGTTTTGAGTTGTATAAATATGCTTAAAATATCCTTCTACTATTTTTTTTACTCGATCATCATAATCACCATAAGGATAAGCAAAAGAATTGATTATTGCTCCCAGTTCTTTTTCTAATAAATTTTTAGAAACTACTAACTCTTGTCTTATCTCAACGTCTGACAGATTAGTTAGGCGTGGATGATTAATAGTATGCACGCCAATTTTCACCAAACCATCACTAGATATTTTTTTCAATTCATCTAAATTCATCATTTCTAAAACTACTTCGTTTCTAAAATTGATTTTCTTCCCCAACCAGCCAGTGGTTATAAAAATAATTGCCGGAATATTATACTTTTTTAAAATAGGGTAAGCATTAATATAATTATCTTTAAAACCATCATCAAACGTGATGATGACTTTGTTATTGCTCTCCGATAAATATCTCATCTGCCGCTCAAATTCTTCTGGAGTTACAGTGGAGGATTTTTCATTATAACCAATAGAATGATATATCAAAACCACTGACCGTTTTTTCATCACCAATCCAGCCAGTACGTAAATAATGTCTTTAATAAATTGTTTTAATTTTCTAATCATGAATTATAAGAAAGATTCCTCGACAAACTCGGAATGACGGGGGTGTTAAATTTCTTTAAAAATTCTTTTGATTACAACCTTTAAAGAATAATTCTTAACAATCACTCCTCTTGAAGAAATATCCATTTCGGCTACGCACTTATTAGGCGTAAAAACCGGCAAGCCGCAAGCCGCCGCTTCCAAGACTGACCGATCCACCGCGCCATCATTAAAACTAATAAATAATTTGTATCTATTTAATATTTCCGGCAGTTTGTCACGATTAACCGCTCCTTTAAATTCTACCAATTTTTCCAGCCCCAATCTTAATATTAGTTGGTCCAGCTCTCTTTTATACTTTCTATCTTTCTCTAAAAATACCGGCCCATAAATATCTAAGCGATAATCGACGTCATAGCGCTTATTGTAGTGAGCTAATAATTCAATAGCTTTTTCTAATCGTTTTACCGGCGCGATGCGTCCGACAGTTACCCAATCGCCGGTTTTGGGAATATTTTGGATATTAAACTTCTCTGTATCCACTCCTTGCCCCACTACCTTAACTTTTTTTAATTTCATCGGAAAAGCGCTGGGGGTGGAGGTAAAGATTTTCGTGTCGCAAACGTAAGCGTAAAACCTCATCATTAAACTAACGCGCGGATGCGCCTTCCATTGATAGATTTTTTTACCTAATAATTTAAATGGCAATAATAACAACGGATAATGACCGCCTTGATAGATAAAAAACCAATCTGTATTCTTGATTCGCCTCAAAACTTCTTTGTAGAAATTAAAGGTTGTCGCCAAACGATTGGCACCTTTTATTTTCACCACCTCAACATTCTCCGGCAAATCAAACTCGCCCACTCGTAAAGCCAGCGCGGTCACTTTCCCAATCTCCGGCCGTTGGGCAAATTCTCTAATCCAACCGATAGTAGATGCCAACAAGGTGTCGTTTTGATCAACCGCTTGGCAAATAAAAATTATATTCATATTCTTGCGTCATCCTGAGCCATAGGCGAAGGATCTTCTAAAGATTCTTCACTTCGTTCAGAATGACCTAAAGATTCCTCGACAAGCTCGGAATGACAGACCGACCACCACAAATGAAAACAAACAGCGCGCCAAGACAAAACCCAGTTTATACTCTTACCCGCTAAATACTGCTCAGTTTCGTTCTTTAAGTAATCGTAATTAATTCCAAAACGCCGATACCGCTCTTCCACGCCCTCGCCAAACACCGCCTCTTCAACTAATTGTCTTAACTTTACATCTTCCCTCAACCAGCGATAAAAGGGAATGGAAAAACCTTTCTTCGGACGATAAATAATTTCTTTAGGCAGATATTTTTCAAACACTTTCTTTAATAAATACTTTCTCACGCCCCCTCTAATTTTATAAGACAGCGGCAGACCCACCACAAACTCCACAATATCCCGATAAACCAAAGGCGAACGCGTCTCCAATGAATTAGCCATACTCATCCGATCAAGTTTGGTAAAAAACAACTCCGGCAACAAACTCTGCAGCTGAAATAACATAATCTTCTCCAAACTACTCAAATTATTCTTCTCGAATATTATATGACGTCGCACATCGTATAAAAGGGAGATTGTTTCTTTTTTAGAAAACAATTGATGCAAATCCGAGCGGCCGGACAGCTGCAAAAACGCCCCCAAGTCATCCGGTTCTTGCGCGGCGCGAATTATGCGTTTTGCGCCATCTAAATATTTATGACGACTGGGAAATTTCAAAACCAGCGGCTCCCATATCTTTCTAAATAGTCGTGGAATTTTCCGATACCATTCTAATAGTTTCCAGTTGCGATACCAGGAATAACCGCCAAACAACTCATCGCCGCCATCGCCGGTTATCGCCACCGTCACCTGCTCTCTGGCTTTTTTAGAGACGAAGTATGCGGGCACAAAAGAGGCATCGGCAAACGGCTCTTCCAGATGCGAAATTAATTTTGGTAATATCGGCGCCACATCTTCCGGTTTTATCAAAATTTCATAATGGTCTGTTCCTAGGTATTCAGCTACCTGCCGCGCCTCTTTCGCTTCCGATATCCGTTCGTCATCATAAATTACCGTAAAGGTCTTTACTGGATGATTAAAAAATTTCCGCATCATCGCCACCATCGCGCTGGAGTCGGTACCGCCACTCAAAAAAGCGCCTATTGGCACATCAGCCACCAAAAATTTGGGGATTGTTTCTTCTAACAAGCTCAAAAGTTTTTTCTTAGCATCCCCTAATGTCATTCCGGACTGGATCCGGAATCTATTCAAATCCCAATAATCACTAATTTTTATCTCGCCGGTATTTAATTCGAGCCGCAGTAATTGCTTCGGTAATAGCTTTTTAATCTCCTTATAAATACACAGATCACCCACTGGCCGGGAAAAGGCAAAAAACGACTGAATCGCCAAAGAATTAATTTCTCTATTAATCGGCAACTCTTTTAATAGCGGCTTCATCTCCGAAGCGAAGGCAAAATAATCTGCTTGTTTGGTATAAAATAACGGCTTCTCGCCAATTATATCCCGCGCCAAATAAAATAATTTTTTATTCAAATCCAACAGCGCCAAACCGAACATTCCCTTTATTTTTTTAACAAAGTCCTCACCCCATTCCTCATAGGCATGAACGATAACCTCGGTATCGCTTTTTGTTTTAAACTGATGGCCGGATTGTTTTAATTGTTCCCGCAGTTCCTTGAAATTATAAATCTCGCCGTTGCAACTGACCCAAACCGTTTCGTTTTCATTAGCAATCGGCTGACTGCCGGTAGATAAATCAATGATTGATAAACGCGCTGTGCCAAAACCAATCGCCCCACGACAAAACACGCCTTTCTCATCCGGCCCCCGATGATCCATCAATCGCAACATCCTCTCAATCTTTTCCCCGTCCACAGATTCCTTATTTAAATTAATTATTCCTGCAATTCCACACATACATTTATTTGTCATTCCCGACTTTGATCGGGAATCCAAAACATTAATGTAATGGATCCCGGATAGTCGCCTAAGGCGACTTCCGGGATGACAGTAGAGTCGTCCCCTTCCATATCTCCACCAACCTTTTCGCATACTCCTCCTCACTCAATAAATAATTGCCAATGTGCCGCCTCGCTTCCTCGCCCATCTTTTTAGTAACATCTTGATTCTCCAACAAATATCTCATCTTCTCCGCTAATTCATTTTCATTATTAAAAGATTCTAAGACCACTCCCGTTTTCCCATCCAACACCAATTCTTTTGCCGGAATAAAAGGCGTTACTACACAAGGAGTTCCCATCAACGACGACTCGGCAATCACCTTGCCAAAGCCCTCATAAAAAGAGGGTAATATTGTCGCCACCGCTCCCCCATACAACTCCCTCAACTCCGCCAATGAACGCTTTCCCAACCAAACCACCCGATCACTAATACCCAGCTGTCCAGCTAACTTCTCTAGTTTTGTCCGGAGTGGCCCCTCCCCCACCATCACTAACTTACAATTTACGACACCCGGTGTCGTAAATTGCTGAAAAGCGCGCAAAAGAAAAGGTAGATTTTTCTCAACTACTAAACGACCGACGAAGAGGAAATAAGGCCAATCTAATGAGATCCCTCGACTTCGGTCGCCTTCAGCGACCTCCGCTCGGGATGACAATTGGATGTAAGGATGCAAGACATCTATCTTCCCTCTTAATTCAGGAAATCGTCTCTCCAACCGCTCCCGCTCGCCAAAACTAATCACTCTAATCGTATCCGCTCGATGCGAAACAAACTTGCCAATAAAATTAAAAATGCGATTTAACACTGGCCGCTCTGCCAGCCAATTAGGCACATCCAGAAAACTGGAACGCATCTGCGCGTTAAAACTCATTCCGTATTTTTTCTTCGCCCACACACCGACTAGTCCATCATCAAACGGCGTCTGGGTAGTAATAAGGTCAAATCGTTGCCCGTTACTCACCAGCTCTTTTATCGCTTTCTTGGCCGCAAAATAAAACCGCCACCGCGCGCACGGCACTGCATAAATATTAAGGGTGTCGTAAACCCTTATTTTTTCTTCCTGAGAGTTTTTTGGAACACGCACCAAAACCGTTAAACCGCCGTCTGGATAACGCCGCCTTAACCATTGCGCGTATTTTTTGTGCCGTTCCAGCGTATCACTTTTTTCATCAAAAAAAGCTCGGCTGAAACTAAGCATTAGTATATTCATGTTATTGCCCCAGCGTCATCTCGAGCTAAGTTTTCGTCATTCTGAGCGTTAGCGCCCGCCTGCAACGCTGTAACACTTGCGGGCAGGAAGAATCTTTTAAGATCCTTCATTTCGCTCAGGATGACAGCGAGTTGATTTTGATCTTCTTCAAAAATATTCTCTAACACTTTTCTGTCCTCATCGCTTAAGCATAGTTTATCTTTCCCAACCTTAGTATTCACCTCTCTCATTAACCCCGCTAATCCAGTTTTTTTAATTAACCACCAAACTTTATTAAATCCCAATCTCCTCATAATAGCAGATACTTGAATAAGTAATCTGTCCAGCCATATCCAGCGTGGCACCCGACCCTCGCCCACTCTCCTATCTATCATTGACGGCATAAAATTAGCATCAACACCAATAAACTCATAAATCTTTTTAATAAACTGCTGTGGATTTTTCAGAGCGTCCTCATATTTTAAAATAAGCAACTGATCCCTTTTGAAAAACTTTAGATAGTTTTTAATATGAGTGGCATATCGTCCGTTGTTAATATACTCTGGATGATTTTTTAACGCCTCGCTAAAACTAATTTTCTCATCAACCGTACCCGCCACAATGTCATTCATATAATTAGAAAAGGCGCGATTAACCGGATTGCGTAGAGAAACGATTAATTTCACATTAGGATATTTTTTATAAATCCTCTCCGCCGCCTCCGGACTAGCTAGATAAGAAGTGGAAAATTCCCCCATCCCAACAACGCTTTCATACCACCCATATCCCTTCTTCCAATTTCGCTCACGGCTGAAAAAATTAATCTCTTTCAGCGGCGCATAAATTTGCGGATGTTCATACAGACAGGCGTATATCCACGATGTCCCCGATCGCTGACCCCCGATACCAATAAAATCCGGCCCTCCGTCATTTCGAGCCTGTCGAGAAATCTCATTATCCTCCGTAACGCCAAACAATGAGATCTTTCGACTTCGCTTCGCTTCACTCAAGATGACGGCCACCTCCCTCATCATTCTCTCCTCCGAAAACTTCGCCGCCGCCATCTTTCCTCGCTCCCCCATCTCCCGGGCGAGATCGGGATTATTAATCAGTTGCAACAACCTTTGTTTAAGCGCGGTTTTATCATTGTAATTTATTAAAAATCCATTTAAGCCATCTTCTACCAACTCCGGATTGCCGCCAACGTTAGTGGTAATCACCGGCAAACCGGCGCCCATCGCCTCCAACAGCTGATGGGAAAAGCCTTCATAGCCGGTATTCAAAGCAAAAATATCGGCGCCGTAAAGTTGTTTAGCTAAATCAGCTTTACTCAAATTACCCAATAGCAAAATCTTCTCTTTAAATTGCGGTTTAATTAATTTTTCCAATCGTTCTTGATCAGGGCCACCGCCAGCAATTACTAACTTCAAATCAACACTCTCCCGTAACAACTCTTGGACCACCTCTACCAAAACATCAAATCCCTTCCACGGCACCAGTCGTCCCGCCGACAAAATTAGATTATTTTGCCTCGGCAAACTACTATAATCCGCCATTGGCCCAACAGCATTATAAATAACCTTTATTTTTTCATCGCTTACTCCCCATCCCTGAACCATATTTTTTAAATAATAACTTGGAACAATTATCTGATCGGCTAAACGCGCGGTGGTGTTTTGTAACCAACGCAACGTCTCCACCCACAAACCATACTTTTTATTTTGAAAAGCATCGATGCTATCAACAATGCCATTTTTTTGACACCCTCGCTCCCAGGCAAAATCTCCAACTACTCTGACCACAAAAAATTTTCTCCTTAACTTCGCCGCCAACAACGCCGGCCAGCCAGCGCTCATCGTCCCCTGCGCATATACCACATCAACCTCACGAGCCAAGCAAAAACATTTCCAAAAGTACAATAGATGCCGCACTCCTCGAGGCCATTTTCGTGATACAAATACCGCGTCATCCTGAGCAGAGCGAAGGATCTTGCCTGAAGGATCTCTTAAAGATTCTTCAGTCGCCCACGGCGACTTCAAAATGACACTATCACCATAACTCAAAACCATCACTCCCGGCATTTTATCCAACAATAACTTACTATAAGTCGCTGGCCCGCCAACATCCGGCGGGAAAATCCCCGTCGCTAACAAAATATTTTTTTTTCTATTAACGGATGTCGTACGTCTATTAAAAGAGTTTTCTTTTTTTTCTAGTAAGAAAATGACGGCCTTCCCGCTAAATGGCCACCGCTTACCAATCATTGGCAACGTCCGGGTACTGACAGTTTTGACTACTTGTAAATCCAGTTCTTTGAATAATATCTCTGCTTCCTGCGGCAAAAATCTTCGAGGTCGCGAATTAGGATGCAGTAATTTCTCTAATGGTCGCCACCAAGAACAAGTCGAGAAAAGATCCACTAAAATATATTTACCAGAAACTCGCTTCATTTCTATTAATACTTTTTTAACGTCAGTAATATAGCTATAATGCAGCGTTCCTAAACAGCAAACCAAATCAAAACTATTATCCAGCAATGGCAATGGTTGATTCAAATCGTGAAGCAAACCCCTAGTCCCATCATCCCTCATTACCGCCTGTTCCAAATAAGATAAATTCAAATCTTCCAATACCACTTTAGCACCCCGTCTGGCATAATAATGACCAACATTTCCCATGCCGCACCCCAATTCCAAAACAGAAGCCGGCTGTTTAATTTTTAAATTATTTAAAAAATTTAAAATCACCCGCCAATCCCAAGTATTTTTGTGGTCATGAGGATGAATATACACATCATCGTTTATTCGTTTGATTTCCCCATCATAATCTGTGCAATAATTAGCCGCCGCATAGGTTATTTTTTCCTTAACGGCCAGCCAATCTTTAACCGTCATAAACGCGCCGCTTTTTTGCGTCCAAACCAGCCAGCGCAGCGCCAACCTGACCGATATTTTTTCCAAATCATAATCGTGGCAATAAATAACTTGCGCCTTATTTTTTTGTAATACTCCTTGGCAACAAACCGCCCGCCTCACACTTAATGTCGCCGTCTTATCCGTACAGTCATAAGTAAAACCCAAATCAGTCAGCGCTTGCATAATTTCATTATTCATTCGCCAACCGCCGCTAACAAAACCTTTAATATTAAAACCAGCGCTTTCTAGCCAACGCTTATCTTCCAGTAAACACTTGCGCGTATGTTCCGCCGACAAATTATATTCCCCCTTGCCTTCTTTATAAAAATGGGTATGTTGTTCAATTAATTGCCCCCGCTCCGCCAAATAACGCAACCGCTTTCGCCATTTTAATTCATCAAAACCCCGCCTCTGATTAGCAACGCAAGTGGGATTCATCACAAACCAAGTCGCGCACACCCCTTGACGTTCAAAAAATCGCGCCATTGCCGCTGTCTTTTTCCATAAACGATCATCGTGTAATCGTTCTGTATGGATTGTTAAACAAATAGGCATGATACTTTTTGGCTAATCTTATTCCAATTATATTGCTCAATAGTTGTCAACGCATTGGCCGCCAACCGTTCCCGCGATAATGGATTTTCCAACAAATACGCCACCGCGTCCACAATTTGCTCCACATTAGCCGATTTTACTAAAAAACCATTAACGCCGTGCTTAATAATATCCGGTATGCCGCCGACATTAGCGCCCACAACCGCCAAACCGCAAGCCATCGCCTCCACGCAAACAATACCAAACCCTTCCGCCAACGATGGGCAAACAAACACCGAACCCGAATTCATCAATTCCACCACTCGCCGCCTCTCCAAACTACCCAGGAAACTCACCCTATCCGCCACCCCCAATTCCACCACCAACTTCTCCAACGACATCCTCTGCGAACCATCTCCGGCAATCGCCAAGCTAACTCTCGGCTCTTTAGCTATAATCAACGGCATTGCCTTAATCAAATACTCAATCCCCTTCACCGTCTCCAAGCGCGCCACCGCCACCAGCTGGCAAGCATCACGCCTGCCGAAAAAATTTTTAAACTCATCCAAAGCAACTCCGTTGGGAATTACCACAATTCTATCCACAGCCACTCCCAACCGCTCTGCCCGCTCTTTTAAAGCATTGCTAATGGCGTGAATTTTACTCGCCCGCAAATGAATCTGTTTATATAAAGGCCCCAATAACCCAACTTTTTTCCGCTTTTGCGCGCTGTCCAAAGTGCCACTTTGCAAATTCAATACATATTCCTTACCCCGAAAATGATTAATTAACAGCGCCGCCAACCCCGCATAACTAGCCGACACCGCATAAACTAAGTCAAAATCAATAAAGAAACTTTTCACAAAAGCTAAAACGGGATAAAAATATTGATCCCACCGGCAACCCAGCCCTAAGCGATAAACCTGAACGCCGCCTATTTGTTCACTTTTCAAAAAAGAGCGGCTATGCCGAATCGTTAAGATAACGAAATTAAAATCCGCGCCCAATCTTTTGGTAATTTCTCTGACGGCAATCTCCGCGCCGCCAATCTGGGGCCAATAACTGGTAATTAGTATTAATACGTTTTTCTTAGCCATAAAATATGGATCCAGCTGAGCTGGATGGACTTTTTAATTGATATATAATACAATACTTTTATTAAAATGGCAACTAAAATTTTATTTATTATTACTCAATCCGAACTCGGCGGCGCCCAGCGCTGGGTTTTTGACACCACCACTCACTTGGATAAAAATCGCTACGAAGCGATAGTCGCCGCCGGAAATGGTCAGTCATTGCGAGCAGAGCGAAGCAATCTCTTAACTAAATTAACCAACTCTAGTCATTCTGACCCCATACTTGATACAAGGGAAGGATCTAAAAAAGATTCTTCGGTCGCTTCGCTCTCTCAGAATGACGATAGAGTAAAAGCCATCTCTCTTCACCACCTCGTCCGCCCCATCAACCCCATCAAAGACCTGCTCGCTATTATTGAAATTTACCGCCTAATTAAAAAAGAAAGACCCGATATTCTCCAGTTCTGTAGCACCAAGGCAGGAATTTTAGGATCAATCGCCGCTTCTCTTATAAACTCACGGCCGTGGGTATATAAGAGAAAAAAACCGTTGGTATTCTACCGCATCGGTGGCTGGGCATTCAACGATCCCCGCCCTAAATGGCAAAACAAAATTTTCCTCTGGCTAGAAAAACTCACCGCCCCCCTCAAAAACAAAATCATCGTCAATTCACAAAAAGGATATGACGAAGCGCTTCAGTACCATATCTGCAAAAAAGAAAAGTTGGTTTTGATTTACAACGGCATCAATACCTCTGTCATCCCGGAATTTTCTGAAAGAAAATATCCGGGATCCACTATAGATTCCCGCCTTCGCGGGAATGACACTGTGGTAGGATGCATCGCCAACAACTACCCAACCAAAGGATTAAAATATCTCACTGAAGCCGTAAACATTTTGAAATCTGAAATTTGCAATTTGCAATTAATTATCGTTGGCACCGGCACTGCCATTGGCCCCAAAGACGATCCGTGGGAATACTTTGGATCCTTCGCTAACACTCAGGATGACAGAAACGCTAACGGAATAGATATTTTCGTCATCCCATCGGTTAAAGAAGGTTTGCCTTATGTTTTATTAGAAGCGATGGCTCACGGCCTGCCAATTATTGCCACCACCGTCGGCGGCATCCCCGAAATTATTCAAGATAAACAAAATGGTTTGCTCGTGCCGCCGAAAAACTCTCAAGCCCTCGCCGCCGCTATTGAATCCCTAATAAAAAATCCTGACCTAGCACAAAAACTAGGCCAGCAAGCTAAAGAAGATGTCCAACAATATAGTTTAGAAAAAATGTTGGAACAGATTGATGTTTTGTATCAAAAATAAAATAGGTGATGCAGGGTTGATTTTTAATCAATAATGCAAAAAAAAATAAATAGTATATTTTCGCAGACTAAAGGCGAAACGCAGTTACTTATAAAACTAACGAACGGAGGATAATTTTATTTTAGAAAACCAAACTGTTTGAGATCGAAACGAAGTGGAGGTCAAGTTTTTCGTTTTCTTGATAAAATTATTCGGAGCGAAGTTAGTTTTATTAGTAATCGAAGTGGTCGGAGAAAATATACTATTTGTTCTTTTTGCTACCTAATTTTCAATAACTGATCCACTTGCGTCCAGTTGCCGGCATTGACCAACTCCACAATCTGATCCACATCAGTCGCAATATCGGGGCTGATTTCTTTTAACGGCTTGGCATTGCGTAATACGCCTTCGGCATCCCGCCACCGGACATAATAAACAATATTAGCGCTGTAAATCGCCCCCAAATTAACATAATCCTGCTCCATTAAATGAAGCTGTTCCAACTCAAACGCCTTAGCAATCGCCTCCTCCCCCTTCAGCCGAAAATCGCTATCATTAATGTCGCTGGCAACCAGCGAATAAACCACCCCTAAAATATAGTGCGACCGCCCCACCTCCGGATTCAACTCCACCGCCTTTTGCGCCATCTCCACCGCCTGCGCCCGCTCCCCTTCATTAAATAAAGTAAACGCCAAATGATAATAAATATCCTGCCGATTAGGCGACAACTCCAGCGCCCCTCTTAATATCTCCTCCGACTTGCCATAAAATTCCGGCTGAAACTTCGCCCGCTCATTGTAGGCCTCTGATATGCGGATATGATAACGAGCGTCATATGGTTCACGTTCAATAACCTCCTCATAAGCCGCCAGCGCCTTGTCGGTTAAAAAGACCAACTCCTCTTTAGAAAACGCATTAGCATTATTGAGAAAATCTATATACTCCGAACGAATAACCGACTGGGCGTAAGTATAAGGATAAAGAAACTCCTTGCTCTTTTGGTCAATATACATCGCGTCATCATGGCCAATCGTCTCAATATAGGCGCTCGCCTGCCGATAAGGCACGTAATGCCAAGCATATAAACTGAAAATTATTAATACTCCAAACACCGCCGCTTTTAACCATAGAGTTAATTTTAACCACTCCGGTGTTTTCGTGTTTTCGTGTTTTCGTGTTTTCGTGCCGTCATTCCAAGTGATAACCATCCCCAATACCGCATAGAACATTACATAACTGCTCATATGGTCAAAGACAAATAAGTTTTGCGCAAAATAAGCCACCAACAAACCAACTAAAGGCAATCCCACCCAAGGATTTCTCAACCGCCATAGCTGATAAATAGCCATCCCAAATATCGCCAGATACAACAACAACCCCAGCCAACCCTGCATCACCGTCATATCAAATAGTTTGTTGTGAGCGCGGTCAAACCAAGCCGCCTCATACAAAGCGTAGTCGGGATTGTAATACTGGTTATAAGCAACATTGTAATTTTCCAATCCCCAGCCAAATACCGGCTTTTCCTTAATCGCTTCCCAGCTTGATCCCCAACCAATCAACCGCGTTTGCACCGTCGCGTCGGCAAAAGATATTTTGGCCATTCTATCCAATCCCGGCACCGCCTGCCAAACATCGCTACCGCGAGTTAAACCAAATACCGCCAAAAACAAAACCAATAAAACCACCAAACCAACCATCGTCCGATTTTTAATCCACCGCTTCCAGAAATAAATCGCCGCCAATAGTAAAATTAAAAACAAAGCGACTATCGCTCCCCGCGTAGCGCTTAAGAAAATCATCGCCAGCGAAATCACCATCATCTCCAGCGCAATATAACGCCAGAACGACTTCTTCGCCGCGTTAAGAAATCCCAATACCGCTAAAAACAACAACGCCAAAAAGTGACCGCCGGTATAAGATGAATTGCCCAAAAAAACATCGGGGCGGCTACGGCTATTAAACAACCAACTCCACTCCACGCCCGCAACCTGCAAAATTCCAAACACTGCCAGCACCGCTCCCACTCCCAAAGATATTTTTATAAAACTAAACCAATCTTTTTTACCAAAAAAAGTGCCTGCCATCAAGAAAAACGCCACAAAATGCAACATTGTAAACAACCCCTCCATCCGCTCCACCTCGCCCCAAAAAGCGCGAAAAACATTATCCGCCAAGCAAGTGCTAACCGCCGCCGAAAGTAAAAACAACAGCACTAAAATTACCAGTGGATTTTTTAATGTCGCCTTAAACTTCGATAGCCATTCTCCGGGCGAGCGAATCATCAACGCCAGAAACACCAGTATCGCCAACTCCACCAAAACGCGGAAAAACAACGCTTTCCCCAAAACATAAGGAAAAACCAGCCACGGCGCGTAAACCAGCGGCACCACCGCCACCGCCAACAACAACCACTTTAAAACATTGCTCAAAGTTTTGTCTAACATTTAAGTATTTTTACCATTTTACCAATATCTCGTCAATCAGAATTAAAACAACACAAACCAATCTCCTCCTCGCAGACCGCTTTGTTACTAAGCCAACTTAACTCACTCAAAGAATATTTCTAAGAAAAACAAGAACTCGCCCAATCGAAGATTGGAACTCAAACAGCTTGTTTTTCTAAAGAAATCTTCTTTTCGTTTCGTTAGTTAGCTAAGTAAGCGCTTCGCCTTTAGTCTGCTCAAAGGAGATTGGTTTATGTTGTTTACCTACTTACTTATAATTGAATTTGTAATGTCATATAAGCAAAAGAAGTAGGAGAGGTGTTTTTTAAGACTTAAAGCGAAACGCAGTTACTTAGGAAACTAATGAGTAGAGAATAATTTTATTTTAGAAAACCAAACTGTCTGAGCGCCAATTTTTAATTGGCCGAGTTTTTCGTTTTCTTGATAAAATTATTCGGAGCGAAATTAGTTTCCTTAGTAATCGCAGTGGTCGCAGAAAACACCTCTCCTACTTCTTTTGCTTACAATCGAAAATCCGCCCGAAGGCGGATTTTCTTTCTACATCAGTCACGCAGTCAAATCAGATCTACTTACTCAAGGCCTTAGTGCCGGACGGCAACAACTTAACTTGGTGGTCATTGTGCCAGTCAAGTGAAGTCGTGCTGTGAGGCGCTATACCTCGGTCAGTCCAAACGAACGAGTTGGTAGCCGTAACCACATTAGTCAAGAGAGCGGCAGGTGTAACAAAGGCGGTCGCGTCACCATCAAGAGCGGTGGACACAGAAGACGCCGTCGTACTGCCCGCTAATTCGCCAATAGTAGCTAACAACGAGTAGGTCTTGGAAGTGCCGGCAGCAATACGCTCTGGCGTGGTCAAGAGGATTACCCCCTCGCCGCCGCCAACAGCTAATGTCGCTGTCGTCAAAGTCAAGTCGGTACCCGCGTACCTAACATCAATCGTCTGAGAAGCGCTAGTGCTAACAGTAAAGGTCGCTTGGCTGAGCGCGGTAGTGAATTCCAGCTTAGTCCAATCAATGTCGCCAGCAGCGTCGGCCGCCACAGTAAACTGCAGCAACTCAACCTGTCCGACTGTCAAAGTAGAGGTCGATGGGCTGGAAACGGTAACGGTCGGAATAGACCTATACAATCTCTTAATAGCACCGGTCGCGGTAGATCCAGAAAGAGTTGTTAACTTGGTCGTTCCGGCAACCGCCTCAAAGTCAGCGGACGCCACCACAGCCGGCATATTGGTGCCACTATCTGCCTTAGAAGTAGTACCATCTATCTGGTCTATCAAGGCGCGCACCTCAACCTGCTTGGTCTCGTTAGCGCCAACAGTGAACAAACCGTTGGTGTTCTCAAACACAACACTGCCACCAGTCACACCGCTACCAGCAGGAATGCCGGAAGCAAGCAATGTACCGCCAGCGTACAAGCGAATCTCCTTTACCTCGTCAACCAAGGTAGTGGACTCGTTGGCGTTGGTGTCAGTCGCAACGCCGACACGCAGTTTGGTTACTAACGAAGCCGCATTGGCGGCATAAAACTCAAACTTGCCCAACAAACGCTCGCCATTAGCAACAATCAAGCCCGCCTCGGTCTCTTGGTCGGTAACCGCGTCAACCCGAATAGTCGGGGCAGTTACAGTTATCACAACCGTACCGGCAGTGCCGTCAGCGCCGTTAACCGTACCGGACAACGTCAAGGTGTTACCCTCAACATCAACCGCGGTCAATTCGGTGCTTAGGTCGTTAATGTAAGCGTAATAAGCGTTGCTTGTCGTCGCATCAGTCGCAATCTGGTCGGCCACCAAGATAAATTTCTTGTTCTGGCCTTCCGGAATGGTGTAGTCAACGTTAGAGAAGGTCGCGTCAGAAACAGTGCCGTCAGCGGCAAAGTTCTGCTTACTGCCCAATAGAACGCCGTCAGCATACAAACCTACGGTTCGCAGGTCATTTCTTAGCTGAGCGGCAGTACCAGTGGTCGCCGAAGCGGAAATCGTCACGCTGGTCATCTTCACGTCGCCATTCTGCGCCTTCAAGTTAAAGGCGAAGATCTCCTCGTTGGAGGTGCCTTTTACCACATTGTGGGATGCAGGCGAACCAGACAAGGTAGTAGTCAAGGAAACCGCTTGCACGGTCTGAATGTTACCAACGATATTAGCGTTAGGAACGATATCAGTCACGGCAATATAGGTATTATTGTCCAAGTTCCTGACGTCGCTCGCGCCAATCGCGTCTAACTGAACCAAAATGGTCTCGCTACCATCATTGTCGGGGTCAACATCAGCCGTCACTAAGAAGTGACGAGTGGTGCCCGCCGAAATATTGAAGCGGTCGGTAAAGCTCTCGCTCTCCGAACCATCGGTCTCGGTAATGTCTACCGAAGAAGTAACAGCCGAACCAGTGTCGGCGTCAACGACTTTGAAGTCGGTAAAGCCATCGCCGGAGACGATATTGGTCGTAGTTAGAGTGAAGTCCAACTGCCTAACTTCAATGTTATTCTTAGTAGAAACAGAGAAATCAAACAAGGTTACATCTTGAGCTTTAGCAGGAATATCCCGAGTTACCGGACCATGAAAGGTAATCGTTAACTCCGCTCCCCGCAAGATCAAAACGTGATGATTAGCGGCGGTAGAGTCAAAGCTGTTAGTAACCGTCGCGCCAAAACCATAAGTCGCGCCTGTAACATAAACATCATTGGTTAGGTCTAGGTACAACTTAATCGTTTCTGCACTCTTAGCCAGAGGGCTAACGTCGGCATAAACCTCAAAGGTTCGGTTCTGGCCCTTCAAAATCTTAAAGGGCTCGCTCAACTCAATGGTGTACATGTCGTCGCCGTGAGTCGCCGCAGTGGTGCCCACAACAGTGCCGGCTTGTTTCAACACTAAGTTGGTCAAATGACCCGAGGTAATTGTTCCGCCATTAGTCAGGGTTACTCTCCTAAAGTAAAGGTCTTCAACGGAGTTAGCGGTTAGCTTAAACTCCGAAACCTTTGCTCCTACCTGGCCCACAGTGGGGTTGGAAAGAGAGCTCTGCTTGGCAGCGGTTACGCCACCAACCGTCGCTCCGGAGACAACCATTTGGTTGCTCTGTAGCGGTACACCGGAAACGGTCTTGTCGGCTACTACGGAAATCAGGTCAAAGGCGTTGATGTTTCCACCAGTCGCCGCCGCCGCCATATCAGCCGTCAAAGTAAGGGTTCGAGAACCGCTTACCGCCAAGTTCAAATTGGGGAAAATAACTTCATGAGTAGTAGAGTTTACGCTCTTGCCGGTGGTTATTCGAGAACCACCCTCATAGAGCTTAACACCGCCACTAACAAAGTCCGCCGCCAAACCTTGGCCAACTCGCTTAAAGGTCATCTCGCTAACTGTGCCAGTGCCGTAAAGAGTTAGGGTTATATAAGGAACTTCAGCAGCTCCTTTAGGAACATTGGCGCTAGCAGGGTTGCTGGCCGCCAAAGAAACCATTAAACCACCAACCGGGACAACTGGAACAACTGGGGTTACTGGAGTTCCTGGAACAACTGGGGTTACTGTACCCGCCATCAAACTGGAGTAGTAACTCCTAGAAGATGGACCAAAGTATCCAGTGCCAACGCTCAAGTTAACGGGAGTCAAAACACCCGCAACATTCGCATTCTGCCATTTCACAACAGCCGCTTTGGTAATTGGACCAAAATAAGTGGTCTCGCTACCGGGCGAACCAGCGCCACTCGTAGCTAACGCAAAGCCAGCGGAGTTCAAGTACTTCTGCAAACACAGAACGTCATCACCCTTCATACCCACAGTGAGGCTGCGAGTAAAACTGCAAGCGCCACTAGCAGTTGGAACCACAACCGGAGTCGTGGAACTACCCTGCAAAGCGGACAATTGACTAGTCAAAGACGTAATCAACGCCTGCAAAGAAGCAATTTCGTCACTAGTGCTTTGAGCAAAAGCGACTGGAACAAACGCGGCCGCGCCGGTCAACCAGATAATAGTAGTCGCCGATAAAGCAACTGAAGTAACTTTCGATAAAGTTTTATTCATTTTTAATTGGTTTATAATTATTTTCGACTAAATTTTATATGAGTATTCGACCCTACTCATTTTAACCACTCATGCTTCGCATAAAGCTACGCACGAGGCCAATAATATAAAAAAAACCGACTATTCAGAGCCGGAGGCCAAAAAAGCGCAAAAGCGCGGTTCGGCCTCACTCCGAACCTTATATTGTATTTTAACCTACATTCTACACACTAGCGAGAAAAAAGTCAAGCGCGCTCGCTATATACAGTATATACAACGAATAAACGAGGTTTTTATTACAACTTGTTTTCTTCTATATGGT
>JBDRBW010000014.1:0-24893 GCA_043822345.1 Patescibacteria group bacterium | reverse complement strand
AACTTCTATAATTCCCGAAACCATTCCCATCCAACAACTAAATTTATACTTACCTAGCTTTTCGGGAGTAAATTCCTTAACGCTGGTTTGGCCTGGAGTCAAAGGGATTTCTCCCTCAAATAAACTTTTTGAAATAATGGCATTGGTGCAACCGCTGGTTCCCTTATCAGTAATTTCCCATCTTACCGGTATTCCAACTTTTACTTTAAGATAGCTTGGTGAATAGCCGCGAGAAGAAGCATCCATTTTTAAGATTTGTTTGCCATTAACAATCGGAGGTAGTCCTTCTTCATTTTGAATAGAATTAATACCTAAATCTCTAAAGCTGAAAATTCCCAAAACATTTAGCTGAAAATTTATATTGTAAAGGGCAAAGAATAAAACCAAAATACCCGCCACCTTTAAAAATCTATCGGATAAGTGGGTCTTTTGAGAAAATTTAACACTGGACAAACCAATAGTTAAAAGCATCGGTAGAGTTCCCAGTGCAAATAAAATCATGATTAGACCCCCTTGAACTACGCTGCCAGATATTAAGGCGAGTCCTTGGGCTGTTATAGTAAAGCCGCAGGGCAGGAAAAAAGTAAAAGCGCCCATTAAAAACGGCATATAACGGCCTTTAAAATTAGATTCGTTGGCAATAAATCTCGTAATAAATTTTGGCGTTGTAAATTGAAATTTCCTAAACGCTTTAAAACCAAACATCTGAAAAGCCAAAAAAATCATCATCACAGAAACAACAATGACTAAAATCGGTCCAAAATTTAAGGAAAAATTTAGCTTGCTACCGACTGCTCCTAATACTGCCCCCAAAACGCCGTAAGAAATAAGCCTACCGGTATTAAAAATTAAGTGGGGCTGAAGTTTCTTCCACGTAGAGTCAGTATCCGAATATAATTCGCCCCATTGTTTTGACATAGAAAGAATTATTCCGCCAACTAAGGCCGCGCAACTGGAAATTCCGGCTATAAGCCCGAACACAAAAAACATTGGTAAAGACGATTTTGAACTAACATTTATTAACCCCGATAATCCCAATTTGTTTAATCCGATAAAACCAATGATAATCAATAATCCGATGACAAGGGTAATAAAAAATTCCTTCGGCTTAAAACCGTTTATTATTTCTTGTGGTCTGTCGGAAAAAGCATAACCCTCTCTTTTAAAAATTTCATTCAGTCTTTCAAAAGTTGGTCTTTCGCCGTCGTATTCGATCAGCGCTTCATTTTTGGCTATTGAGGCTTCAACTGATTTTATGTTCCCTAATTCTAATAATTTCTTCTCAATCAAAACTTCGCAAGAAGCGCAATGCATACCTCTAACATAATAAGTATGCTCTTTTATATTTTTAGCCATACGATTTAGCTTATTTATTAAATAGTTTCGTGACTTTTAAAATCTCTTGGGTCATTTCCTGTTTCCTCTTTTCATTTTTTGTTTCCATCGCCCCCTTGAAGCAAGTATTAAGATGATTTTCCATTAACATTTGATGGGCAGATTTCAAAAGCCCTATCACCGCCGAATTTTGCTGCATAATATCAATACAGTACTCATTAGCTTCGACCATCTTGATAATTTTCAATATTAAGCTTTGAGCCTTTTTAAAATTAATATTAAGTTATTTATCTACACCTCTACCATAGGTATGGGTCTATTGTATCAACTGGAAAATCTTTGTCAATAGTAAATTTACTTTTTTGTGTTGATAATGAAAGGTAGGCAAAAGAAAACATTTATGTTAAGCTAAATCCAATGAAAAACACTTGGGAAAAAACCATTCAGGAGACGATGTCTTCGGTGGTAACGGTCGTTATTTCTAAAAGCTTAGAGGAGATTGAGAAACAAATCCCTCATGAGATGCTCCCCTTCTTTCCTTATGGCGCGCCGAAGATGCAGATACCGCCCGAGGCAATCGATGCCCACGGCATGGTAAAAATCGGCAGCGGCTCCGGTTTTGTCGTCGACAGCAAGGGAATTATCCTAACCAACAAGCATGTCGTTGCCGATAAAAACGCTGAATACACCATCATTACTAATGACAATAAAAAATTTAAGGCCGATGTGTTGGCGCGCGATCCGATTGACGATGTCGCCATATTAAAAATTAGTGGCCGAGGGCTTATCCCCATTAAGCTCGGTGATTCGGATAAGTTGGCTTTGGGACAGCCGGTGCTGGCCATTGGCAATGCCCTAGGACTTTTTAAAAACACAGTTTCTTCCGGTATTATTTCCGGCTTATCACGATCAATTTCTGCCTCCGCCTCTCCGATGGATCCAGCGAAAGAGATGCGCGGTCTTATCCAGACCGATGCCGCCATTAATCCCGGCAATTCCGGCGGACCGTTAGTTGATGAAAAGGGAGGGGTTATCGGCATCAATGCCGCCGTCGTCTTTGGCGCGCAAAACTTGAGTTTCGCCATTCCGGTCAACGCCGCCAAAAGAGATTTGGCAGACCTGACCCGATTCGGCCGCATTAAACGGCCTTATCTGGGATTACATTATATTACTGTTGATGACGTCTTAAAAGAAAAACTGCGTCTTGCGGTTGATTACGGCGCTTTGGTAATTAGCCAAAGCATCCACGAACCGGCGGTTATCCCCGACAGCCCCGCCGACAAGGCCGGCGTTAAAGAACGTGACATCGTCACCGAGTGTAATGGTGAAAAGATTACCAGAGAAAAAACCATCCAAGACCACCTAAAAGATTTGGGTGTCGGAGATTATGTAATGCTCAAAGTCCACCGCGGCACGCAGGAGCTAGAAACCAAGGCGATGTTGGCAGAGAGAAAATAGAAATTTATTTCTTTTTGTAGCAGGTCCACCAGGAGGTTATTTGGTAAACCGTTTTTCCAAATTTATCCTTAAACTCTTCCTCTTTATAATCCTTTCCAAGGGTGGGGTCGTCAATAAATAAATATCCGCCGCCCATACCGAGGCACCATTTTTCTGTCTTAGTTAAACATTGTTCCATTTCTTCTTGGGCATCAAATTCATAAGAATGATTCTTGGCGTTTTCCGGTAGTATATAAACCCAACCACTACAGACGGAACGAGATGATACTTCATAGTTAGAACAGAAGCCTGTTCCTAAATTAACATCTGTCCATGACAGTGAGCTAAACCAACCACCAGGACAACACATCTTTTGTACATTTTTTTTGCTCTTGCCCGTGCCTTCGGAGCAAGTTGCCTTTTCGTATGGTTGAAAACATTGATTACCTAAATTAGAGCAGGAATCATACGCAACACTAATACTAGCAACGGTTATTTCAATACTTTGCAAAGAGTTCATCTCATTACTAAAGCACCGAGGAGCTACCTCCATACCTATAGTTCCAGCTGTTGCTTGGTTAGCCGTCCAATAGATTGTTGGAGCAAGAAGAAGCTTGCCTCTAAATTGTTTTCTAAGATTTGTCTGAATTAATTTAGCTGCCTCCATAACCCGTCCCCAATCTTTAAAAGTGCGGCAACCATAATTTGTAAAAAACCCTTGTCCGCCCGCTTGAGGAGATCCACAAGTCAAACAGGTAATTACAGGATCCGCCGCTCGAAGACACGATTTCTCCGAACTATGACCAATGTATCTGTAGTGCGGGGTAACGCATTGATTCGATTTGATTATAGAAATTAAAGAATCGTTAATAGAAATCGCGACCGACAAGACGCCGGCGCCTTTTCTATCCGCAACCCACTTCTCACATTTTTCTTGCCATATACTTTTACAAACACCATCAACCCACGAACATTCAAACTGTTTATTAACAACAACATTTTTGCAATCTCTCGCCTTTACCCAATCGTAACTGCTTTGTTTGTTAATTCTGTCGCACTCATCAACATTTTGATACTGGCAAATGTAACAATCTTCGTATTTATTAATTTTTTTATCAGCGGCGAAAATCAAACTGGAAAAATAATCCGCCGATAGATAATAAACAAAACCCAGCGCGATGATGACGACGAGAAGAATTGACCAATGCTTTAATTTCACTATTTAATTTTAACATAAAAAAATAAACGAGCCGAGTTTGACTCGGCTCGTTTATTTTTTATTGGAAGGGGATGTTTTCTTTTCTTTCATCTCCATTATCACTTGCGATTTGCTTTGATTCGATTATTCGCTTGTCCGCCTCGCTATTTTGAAAATTGCGGGCGGATGATTCGCTTAATTTCATTTCCTGCTCTATCAACTTACGATTCCGATGTTCCCAGTATAGTAACAACAGTAAGATTAATACTAACCAGAAAAGCACTAGTCCGGAGCTAAAGACATCGCCTAAAATTGCGAACGCTCCGGCGATAAAGCCAACTCCCCCTTGCCCATCTTCTGTAGCCACTGCCCCCTCATCAGTATTTAGCTTTTCCAGAGCGAGCGTTAGCAACTCCTTGTCACTTAGCAAGGCGCACAGACCATCACGGTCGCAAGGAAATTCCGGCTCTGGCTCGGGTTCTGGAACAACGGGCGGCTTAGGAATTACGGGCGGTTCATAAGGCGGTTCATAAGGAATTACATTAAGAACGCCAATGTAGAAATTGGTATATAATTCACAGTAATTATCAGAAACGCCAACACTAACTAGATAAGCATCGGAACGAGCTTTGTCGTAATTAGGCACCCAACGCACCCAACCATTAGCATCAACAGTTAGTCCAGGAGGGCCAGTAATTACTCGGTAACTTTTAGCTCCCCCACCGTTTGTTTGAATTTGGTAAGAAAACAATTCTCCCTCACGAACATTACTATTGGGAACCCCAACTATATTAAATGAACAAGTGGGCGGATTATAGGGACCGGGATTGGGACAAGACGCGCAGGTGTTGTTGTAGTTGTTGTAACAACTAGTACACGGCGTACTATTAACATTAATAATCACATCAGTAGTGCAATAGTCGTTAAAGGAACTGAAAGTGCGGAAAGTGGCCGTATATTGGCCAGCGTACTGCGGTGTCCAAGTGAAACGACCACTAGCATTATCAAAGCTAGCGCCAATGGGAATAGAAAGCGCGTAATGGCTCATTTGTCCGTTCCAGCCCGCTGGATTTTCAAGAGTAAAAGTAAAGTACTCCCCCACTCGGGCATCGCGAGTAATAGTTTGATCAGCTAAAGCGGTGTTGATGCCCAAAGCAAACACCGCCCCACCTAAAATTAGGGCGACTAACGAAATTTGTATAATCTTATTCATTGCTGTACATTATAGCAAAAAACCCCTAATTTGTCAACCCCAGTAGCCAATATACTGGTCGTAGAAATAAACCAACAAAATAATACTAAGTACCCAGAGAGTGAATCCGAAAAGTTTTGTCATAATAAAAAGATTGCCACGTCGCTTCGCTCCTCGCAATGACGACGTGGCAAATTATTTTTACTCTACCGTTACTGACTTTGCTAGATTTCTTGGTTTGTCCACATCATAACCGCGCTGGACGGCGAAGTGATAGGCGAATAACTGTAAGGGAATAACATTGACTATCGACTCTAACTGTTCCACAGTTTTGGGAACATAAATCACATCATCGGCTAATTTACTAATCACCTTATCACCTCTGGTGGCGATAGCCAGTACCCGACCGCTACGCGCTTTAATCTCTTCAATACTTGAGAGATTTTTTTCATAAAGCCGGTTTTGAGTGACAATAGCAACGGTGGGGAAACTCTCATTAATCAAAGCAATCGGCCCATGCTTCATCTCCCCGCTGGCATAGCCCTCGGCATGAACATAAGCCAACTCCTTAATTTTCAGCGCCCCTTCTAGCGCTGTTGGATAGTTATAGCCGCGCCCTAAATAAAGAAAATTATTATACTGCTGATATTTTTCAGCTAGATCCTTAATCTGATCGGATAATTTCAACGCCAACTTAATCTTATTTGGTATTCTATCTAATTCTTGAATAATACCTTGGACTGTTTTTCCCGATTTATTGGGCGCTAAATACAAGGCCATCAAAGCCAATATGGTTAATTGGGAAAGAAATGCTTTGGTGGAAGCGACGCCAATTTCCGGACCGGCGCGATTGTAAACACCCGCTTTTGTTTCCCGAGCAATAGTCGAACCAACAACATTAACAATACCCAAACTTTGAAATCTCTTGGCATTGACTTTACGCAAGGCGGCCAACGTATCGGCCGTTTCCCCCGATTGGGAAATAAACAACCAAGCGGTATTGCGTTGTAGCGGACAGCGGCTATAACGAAACTCCGAAGCAATCGCCAACTCGGTGGGGATGTTAGTCAACTCCTCAATCAACAGTTCGCCAATCATACCCGCATAATACGAGGTGCCACAGCCGACAATCTCCAAACGCTTGATACCGCGCAATTTCTTGTAAAGCATATCCAGACCGCCAAGCTTAACTGTGTGGGGAAGTTTCAATCTGCCCAACATAGCGGCGCGGACAATTTCCGGAATCTCATAAATTTCCTTCAGCATAAAATGCGGATACTTGCCCTTTTTGGCTTGCTCGGCGGTTAGGTCTAACTTCTCTATCTTGGGACGCTTTGGCCCAATCTCATAACCATCAACCGTTAACCAGCCGCTCTGGCCATCTTTTAGATACATCACTCGGGGCGCTAAACCCGCCAGAGCCGTGGGGTCGGAAGCGACAAAGAATTCTCTCGCTCCAATACCAATTACCATCGGACTACCAAGTCGGGCGACATATAGCTTTTGCGGCTCGCTTTTATTAATAACCAAAAGCGCGTAGGCGCCCCGAATATCTTTCAACGCTAATTTTAAGGCGCTGGCAAAATCTGACTCTTTCTTGGTTTTTTCTTCAATAAGATGGGCAATGACTTCGGTGTCGGTCTGGGTTTTGAATTTGTGTCCCTTTTTGCTTAACACCACCTTTAGTTCACGATAGTTCTCAATGATGCCGTTATGCACTAAAACAACATTACCGTAACAGTCGCAATGGGGATGGGCATTAATTTCATTTGGTAAGCCATGCGTAGCCCATCTAGTGTGGGCAATGGCGACGGTATTCGGCGTAGATTTCAAATGGCGAATTTCGGATTGCAAATTTTCTAGCTTACCTGCCGCCTTAATTACCCGCAAGCCACTCTCGTCAAAAAAAGCCGCGCCAGCCGAGTCATAGCCACGATACTCAAGTTTTGACAGATTAGCAAAAGCGGTCTGCAGACTATCTTTGGGTCCTATGTAACCAGTAATACCACACATACCTCTTTCTCCTTATAAATAATTCGAGGAACTACTGGTAGTATATCTATACTATAAAGTTAATCAACCGATCGGGCACGAAAATAATTTTTTTAATTACTATGCCCTTGAACCATTTTTTAACAGTCGGTTGAACGATAGCTAGTTTTTCCGCTTCTTTTTTAGAGATTCCTTTCTTGGTAGTTACCGTCCCCCGCACCTTACCATTAACTTGAATAACCAATTCAAACTTTTCCTCTTGGATAAGTTCTTCATCCCATACTGGCCACGGTTCTGTATCTAGTAAAAGATTCTTCGTCTTCGCCTCAGAATGACGTTGAGTGTACAATTCCTGTGCCAAATGCGGAGCAAAAGGGAAGAGGAGTTTTAATAGTATTAAGTAGTATATATCAGGTATTACGGACTTAGCGGACTCTTCTTCAAATTTATTAACAAAAATCATTAGCGCCGAGATGGCGGTGTTAAATTTCATCTCCTCTATATCTTCGGTGACTTTCTTTATTGTTTGGTGAAGTAATCTTTCTAACTCGTCATTCTGAGACATAGTCGAAGAATCTTTAAGATCCTTCGCTCCGCTCAGGATGACATTGTATACCTTATTTAAAAAACGGCGCATTCCCACAATGCCCTGTGGATTCCATGCAACATACTCATTAAACGGCCCCATAAACATCTCATAAAGTCGCAGTGAGTCAGCGCCAAACTCCTTTACTAAATAATCGGGTGTAACAATATTACCCCGCGACTTAGACATTTTCTGGCCATCTTCTCCTAAAACAAGACCGTGGGCGGTTCTTTTTTGATAGGGTTCGCTCACCGGCACAACGCCGATATCGTAGAGAAACTGATTCCAGAATCGGGAATATAGCAGATGCAAGGTAGTATGCTCCATACCGCCGTTATACCAATCTACGGGGAGCCAGTATTTTAATAGGGTGTAGGGTTTAGCGTTTAGGGTTTTAGTAAGATTGCCACGTCGGTCACCTTGGTGGCCTCCTCGCAATGACGGAAGAACGATATAGGCGAGGAAGTACCAGCTGGAGCCGGCCCAGTTGGGCATAGTGTCGGTCTCTCGCTCGGCCTCGTCGCCACAATCGGGACATTTGACTTTCAGCCACTCGGCCGCCGACGCTAGTGGCGATTGACCGTCATCACGTGGCTGATAATCTTTTATTTTAGGCAAAATGACCGGCAGGTCTTTTTCCGGCACCGGTACAAAACCACACTCCTTGCAAATAATAACAGGGATCGGTTCGCCCCAATAACGCTGGCGAGAAAAAACCCAATCACGCAATTTATAATTAATTTGCTCCTTGCCCGGCCACTTACTCTTGGGTACTAAAGACGCATTCTTGATTGGTAAATTAAATTTTTCGGCAAACTCCCGATCCCGTTCATCGTGCTGGGGAACGGCCATTATTGCTCCAGTGCCGTAATGCATTAACACATAATCAGAAACCCAAATCGGAATCTTTTCCTTATTATAAGGATTAATAGCAGTGATTCCTTTTAATTCTACACCGGTTTTTATTTTGCTCTCCTGCCGTTCAATATCGCTCTTCCCCAAAACTGTTTTAATATATTTTTCTACTTCTTTTTTATTTTCAAGATTCTTCCCTTCGTTCAGAATGACGCCAATTAACGGATTTTCGGGGGCCAGTACCATAAAAGTAGCGCCATCAATTGTATCGGGACGCGTCGTAAACACCTTAACCCCCCCACCCGTCATCGCGAGCGAAGTGTGGCGATCTTTTTTTGAAATTGAAAATTGAATCAGTCGCCCTTCCGACCGCCCAATCCAGTTCCGCTGTTGCGCCTTAATCTCTTCTAGAAAATCAACCTTGTCCAATCCTTCCAGTAGCTTGTCGGCATAGGAAGTAATGCGCAACATCCACTGTTTGCGCAACCGTTTCTCCACATCGCCGCCGCAACGTTCACACTTACCGCCGACAACCTCCTCGTTAGCTAGGCCAGTTTTGCAAGATAGGCACCAATTGATATAACTAGAGTCCTTGTAAGCCAGGCCATGTTTTAAAAACTGGAGAAAAATCCACTGTGTCCATTTATAGTATTGGGGATCGGTGGTGTTGATTTCCCGGTCCCAATCAAAAGAAAAACCCAACGCCTTGAGCTGGTTAGTAAAGGTTTTGATGTTTTTAGCGGTCGCTTTTTCCGGCGCCACACCGGTCTTGATGGCATAGTTCTCGGTCGGCAAACCAAAGGCGTCCCAACCAATGGGATATAAAACATTGTAGCCCTCCATTCGCCGTTTACGGGAAATGATATCCATCGCTGTATTACTGCGAATATGGCCAACGTGCAATCCATCGCCAGACGGATATGGAAATTCTATTAGCGAATACCACTTCGGCCGCTTATTATTATCTTTCGCCTGCCAAACCTTACCTTCCTCCCACTTCTTCTGCCACTTGGATTCTATTTTCTTATGATTATACGCCATAATTTACAATACTGTCATTTCGACCGTAGTGGAGAAATCTCATTAGCATGGACGCACTGAGATCTCTCGACTTCCCCCGGATCGAGTCCGGGGTTCGCTCGAGATGACGAGAGAGATGTATAGCTCTAATTCTATCCTACTTGACAAATCGTTCAAAGGACTTGACAAGATTTGAATTATTTGCTATAATGGCGGCAGATGCTTGAAATTGTGGCGAATCTGTCCAGGGGTTGACAAACCTCTCGGGATTTGCTACAATATCAGCAGAAACGGTGTGAGTAGTTCTTTTACTCCTGGGGTAGCACCGGCCCCGAAGAGCGCATCCGATCTACGTTGCTCGCGTTTTAGAGCTAAACTGGGGAAATAATACGGATGTCTGGTAATCTGGACATTAACCCAGCAGGTCGGACTCGATACGCATGCGGGCACAGTTTTAATGCAACGATCGGTGGATTAATCAACTCCCTGCCCGCTCCACACACCACCCTAGTCTTAAGCGAAACGCTGACGGGGTAGTTAGAAGAACCCAGTTACCCTTCTGGTTAAAAGGGGAACGGTAAGAGACCCCAGTTACTTCTCTGGTTTAAAGAAGCGTAAAATGGGCGAAGTCCGATGACCTCTCCTTTTGGGGAGCGAGGCAAGGTCCCATAGCCAGGTACGAAAACCCTGGCATTTTTTTACTTGAAATAACCCAACAATAAAAAAGATTGCCACAAAATCTACTATCTTATTCCACGATCGTGGAATAAGATAGTAGATTTTCGCAATGACAAAACAATATTAGGAGATCCGACTTCCAATCGCCAAAGGCGATATCGCTTTTAGCGATTTGAGGTCGGTCTTCCGCAGGAAGACCGACCTCCCAATATTGGGGAAGACGGATCTCGAGCTTCGCTTAAATATCAAATACTTTTTTTGTGTTTTTCGTAGTTTGTCTTATCACTTCCTCATAGCTAATATTTTTGATCTCCGCTAGTTTTTTTGCCACATCAACAACATAAGCCGGCTCATTGCGCGTTCCTCTGTGTGGTTCGGGGGCGACATAAGGCGCGTCGGTTTCAATCATAATATTTTCCAGTGGCAAAAATTTTATTACTTCGTCAAAATCGCGAGAGAAAGTAATGACGCCACCGAAAGTGAAATAACAACCGAGTTCTAATAATTTTTTAGCCATATCTAAGGAGCCAGCGTAGAAATGAACAACCACCCCTCCGTCATCCTGAGGCGTAGCCGAAGGATCTTTAAGATTCTTCATTTCATTCAGAATGACTATGAGATCCTCATAAGCATCATTGCTATCTTGAGATGGTCGACAATGAATCATTAGTGGTTTCTTTAATTCTTCTGCTAACTTTATTTGTTGAGTAAAGGCCTCTTTTTGTAATTTTTTTAATTTGAAATCTGAAATTTGCAATCTGAAATAATCAAGTCCGCATTCTCCGATGGCAACCACTTTAGGATGGCTCGCCATCTCACGAAGTAATTGTATGTCGAAAACACCACCGTCATCTCGAGCTTGTCGAGAGATCTCAATGCTTGGTGTAATGGAAGTTGATGAGATTCCTCGATTCCGCTTCGCCCCACTCGGAATGACGACGGGGACAATTTCATTCGGATGAATCCCAACAGTAGCCCAAATATCATCGGGGTATTTTTCAGCAATCTCAATCGCCTCTTGGGATGTTTTTAAGTTCGTGCCGACGGTGATCATTTTCACGCCAGCTTTTTGGGCACGCTTAATAACATCCTCCCTATCTTTGTTATAGGCAGGAAAATGAATATGAGTATGAGAGTCGAAAATCATATTTTTATTTCTCCTACTTATTGATCAATGTTGTTAATCCATTTCTTATCGATCGCATCCTCTAAATCTATATCTAGTAGATATGCATTAATAATTACCATACCAACAACATCAGCTAACTCATTAGCTATCTCTCTTTTAGAAATCTCCTCGGGAACATACTTTTCAGGACGACTCTTTTTTCTATGAATTAAAACCGCCTGAGCTAGTTCGCCAACTTCTTCATACAACTTTAATATCGCAAAATCTTCATCTATAAGAACGTTAAATTTCTTGCCGTAACTAAGGGCAGTTTGCATAACCTTGTCTTGTAGCTCTTTAAATTCCATATATTTTGATTATTTTATTAGGTGAATTAGAAATTAGGTCAATTAGATGAATTTATTTTAGTCTAGGAAATAACGCTCTGCCTTCTCCTTTTTTAATCTTTTCCGCAGTTTCTGGCAAAAAAGGAGTTATTAACTCACCCACCTTTTCTAGTATTGCTAAAGCGTTAGCGATAGTCTGGTTTCTAGTTTCTAGTTTTTGGTTTGCGTCCCACGGACGCTTTCGGTTTATATAACAATCACCAAAACGAATAAGTTCCCAAATAGCATCAAGAGCGCCGTCAATCCGGTATTCCTCCATCTCCTGGACAACTGCCTTTTCGGCGATGGAGATAAAATTAGCAACTTCAGAATCCAAGTCATTCTGAGCTTGCGAAGAATCTTTTTTAGATCCTTCGGACTCCGTCCTCAGGATGACGGATGGGTTGACGCTATATTTCTTCGCTAGCGCTAATACTCGCGCCGCATAGTTGCCCAAGCCATTGGCTAAGTCGGCATTGTAACGTTCCTCAAATTTTCCGTAGCTAAAGTCACCGTCATTGAATGGCGGAATTTCTCTTAAAAGATAATAACGAACTGGATCGATGCCATACTTTTTAACCAACTCAGCAGGATCAACAACGTTACCTAAACTTTTAGACATCTTCTGTCCCTCAGAAGTAATGTGACCATGAACAAAAATTTCTTTTGGTAAAGGTAGACCAGCAGACAATAACATTCCCGGCCAAAATAAGGCGTGAAATCTCAAAATATCCTTGCCAATAACATGCAATTCGGCTGGCCATTGATCTTTAGGATAAAGATAATTAGCTAGAGCATCACACCAAACATATATTGTATGAGTGTCGTCATTGGGAACTGGAATCCCCCATGACAAATCCTTGCTAGGACGAGAAAAGCTAATATCCTCTACTCCCTGCTTAATAAAACTTAAAATCTCATTCTTTCTTTCTTTAGGATAAATTTTTAACTCATCACTCTCTATCTTCTCGGCAATCTGATCAGCATACTTAGAAAGTCGGAAAAAATAATTTTCCTCCTCAACAACCTCTGGCTCAGCATTATGATCACGACACTTACCATGATCTAGATCTTTCTCTGTAACAAAAGCTTCGTGACCTACACAATAAAGTCCCTTGTATGTTTTCTTATATATATCTCCTGCCTCAGCTAATTTATTCCAAAGATTAATAACGTTAGGCCAGTGTTTTTTTTTGTCAGTGGTACGGATAAAATCATCCCAAGATAAATTAAAGTCCTTTTTAAGATGTTTAAACTTAACTGCGTTTTCATCGGCTAATTCTTTGGGCGTTTTACCCTGTTCTTCCGCCGCCCGCACAATCTTAGCGCCATGCTCATCAGCGCCGGTTAAAAAGAAAACTTCATCGCCCCGCTGGCGCCGATAACGGGCAATAGCGTCAGCCTGTAGCGACTCCAAAACATGCCCGATATGCGGCGGACCGTTGACATAATTGATAGCGGTTGTGATATAGAACTTATTCACATCTTTGTCATTCCCGACTTGATTGGGAATCTATATGCAAAATAATACCGAAAATATTGTTTTTTAGCAATTCTGTCCAGTATATCCACGGTCGTGGATATACTGGACAATTTGACATTTGTTATTGTTTTGTGCTATAATAACAGTAGTAAATTTCAAAACAAATGAGGGAGAACGGTAAAATGAAACTTTGGATTAGGCGTGGACAGTGGTGCAAGATTCGCGAATTTCGCCTACATGTGATTACCGGCTTTGAAAGCAAGCCGTCAAAGGCCGGTGGTTGGGTGCGCGCCGACTTCCCCGCAAATCAATTTCATGAGACACGTCGAACGGTCGATGGCTGTATCACCCTCGTCCGCCGCCGTCGATAGAAAAAGAAAACAGCTTTAATAAAAAACGGCCACGTACAAAATTGTACCTGACCGTTTTTTTAATAACAATTTAACAATACAACAATATAGCAATAATTATAATCCCAATCCTCTCCTTCGCTTCTTAGCCACCGTCCATTGCTCAATGACTTCCTGTAACATCACCGAAACAGGAACAGCTAGAATAATACCAATAAAACCAAAAACCTTGCCGCCAATGAGAATGGAGATTAAAATAACCGCCGGATTAAGATTGGTGGTATAACGCATCACCACCGGCACTAATAAATTATTTTCCAACTGTTGAATAATGACAAATAGACCAAGGGTGTAGAGCGCTAACATAAATGAAGTGGATAGAGCCACCAGTATCCCAATACCGCCAGCAAAAATAGGACCGACATAAGGAATCAGCTCAAATAGGCCAGCTAAAATACCAAGGAGTAAGCTGTACTTCACTCCTAAAATCCACAAGCCGATAAAAACTAGCGATCCTACCACCAAACTCAAAACCACCTGCCCTTTGAGCCACTTGCCTATTTTTTTTCTAGTGCTCAGATAGAGGCCAATTGCCGAGTCCTCATAAGCCGAGGGTAAGATAGCTACCAAAAACCGCTCAACCCCCGATTGACCGACAGTTAGGTAAAAAGATAAAATCAAAACTGTTATTGCTAGAAAAATATTACCAAACAAAGTGGCAGCTACTTGAGTTAGAGGCACGGCGCCGCTAAGCAATGATTCGGCAAAATTATTGAGGCGATCGGTAACAGTACTTAATACCTCCGAGGCCTGTAATGAGCTGATGAGCGGATTGGTGTAGCTCTTAAGATTATTAAAAAGCTGAGTGAAGTCAGAAATCGCCAACGGCACTATCGTGTAGATAAGGCCAGCGACGAGAATAAAGCCCAAAATAAATAATAATAAGGTGGTCAGTAGACGGGGTACGCCTTTCTTTTCAAACCAACTAACCGGCGCATCCAAGCCAGCCGCCAGCACCAGCGCCACAAAGATCGCCAACAAAACATCAAGCGCCAAATAAAATATCCAAGCTAAGGCAATAAAAGTAACAACCTTCCATAAACTACCCCAGCTAATTTCATAAGAAGTTTTTTCCGACATCAATTAAATTATGCAACAAGTTTATTAGAGATGCAAATTTTTGACGAATAATTTTTTATCCTTAAAGGGTCCAACAACTGCTAAATTAAGATTTTTATCTTTAAATATCTGCTGGGCAACTTTTTGAATATTGTCGGCGGTAACTGCCCTGAATTTCTTCAACCACTCTTTTGGATTGAGAATGTCTTTTTGGAGTATCTCTTGCATACCGTAATACATTGCTTGCGCATCGGATGTTTCCAGACCTAAAACTTCCTGGCCGCTCAAATGATTTTTAGCCCGCCGTAATTCTTCTCCGCTAACTTTTTCAATAGTTAACCGCTTCATTTCTTGAAGAATCGCTGTTAAAACCTCGCTGATCTTCTTGTGGTCAACGCCGGCATAGGCCGCCCAATAACCATGGTCGCTATAAGTTACTCTATGTGATTTGATATAATAAGCGGCGCCTAATTGTTCCCTTACTACCTGAAATAATCGGGAGCTCATTCCCCCGCCCAAGATGTTATTTAGAACCTCAAGGGTGTATTTTCTCTCGTCAAAAATATCAAACGCCCGACAACCAAGAACGATGTGGGTTTGATCGGATTTTTTATTAAAAACCGTCGCCTGTGAAGTTTTTTGCGATTCTTTGGTTTTAATCTTGCCGAACTTTTTAGCCGACGGTACGCCGGTAAATGAATTTTTAAGCTGTTTAATTACTTGCTTTTCATTAAAGGCGCCGGCCACCACCACCGCTGTTGCCTTGGCGACATAGTGCCGTCCTCTATATTTAATAAAATCATCTCTTCCCAATCGGCGAATCACCTCTTTTTTACCGCCGATTGGCCAGCCCGCCGGCTGATCGCCGTACAATAGTTCCTCAAATAATTGAGCGGCTTTATGCGGTGGCATATCTTCATACATATTAAGCTCCTCAATGATCACTCCCTTTTCTTTTTCTATCTCTTCTATGTTGAAGACGGGATTGCTATACAAGTCGGCGATAATATCAACGGCGGTTTCCAGATAATCAGATTTTACCTTAGCATAGTAACCTGTATATTCTTGGCCGGTAAAGGCGTTGTACTCGGAACCCAACTGATCCAGTTCCGAGCTAATCGCCAAGGCGCTAGGACGGCGCGCCGTCCCCTTAAAGCACATATGTTCCAAAAAATGAGAGAGGCCGTTGATTTTTTTAGTTTCGTATTTGGAACCAGCTTCTACCAAAACCAAAACCGTCGCCGACAATCCATCTTGGGGAACGGTAATAATACGCAAACCATTATTCAGAATTGTTTTTTTAAAATTTTTCATTTAGACGTTGTTTTAATTCGGGAATTTTAATCCTCTCCTGTTTCATACTATCCCGATCCCTTACTGTCACCTTATTATCTTTCAAACTATCAAAATCAACGGTAACGCAAAACGGCGTGCCAATCTCGTCTTGGCGGCGATAGCGCTTGCCAATACTTTGAGTTTCGTCATATTCACAGGCAAAACTACCCAATAATTCTTTATGGATTTTCTTAGCTAATCGACTCAACTGCGGTTTTTTGGAGAGCGGCAGTACAGCAATTTTGTAAGGCGCTAGCCAGCGCGGGAATTTTAGAACAACTCTAACGTTGTCATTCTGAGTCCCGACTTTAGCCGTGGACGAAGAATTTTTTAAAGATCCTTCGCTTCGCTCAGGATGACCAGAGGTCACCTTCTCCTCGTGATAATGCTCTACCATCGCCGCGAGCGCTGTTCGCTCAACGCCAAAAGTTGGCTCAATAACATGAGCGGGATTTTTAAAACCGTGATTTTTAAGGTCAAAATCACCGCGATAGGCCAAGCCATAGAGCTCATCACTGCCAAAGGGAAACTTATAGAAAATATCTACGGTACGCTTAGAATAATGGGCGCGCTCTCTAGTGGGAATTTCTTTATACTCTATATTTTTATTGGCGAGGCCTAAACGCTTCATCCACTTTTTCATCTCCCTTAGCCAATGTTCAAATTGTTTTTTCCATTCCTTACCTTCTATAAAATACTCTATCTCCATTTGTTCAAACTCACGAGTGCGAAAGACAAAATTGCCGGGAGTAATTTCATTGCGAAACGCCTTGCCAATTTGGGCGACGCCAAAAGGCAACTGCTTACGGGTGGTATTTAAAATATTTTCGTAGTTAACAAACATTCCCTGCGCTGTCTCCGGCCTTAGATAGGCAACGCTGGATTGATCTTCTACTGGTCCGATAAATGTCTTAAACAAAAGATTAAACTGCCTTGATTTGGACAATTTACCGCCACAATTCGGACATTTATGTCGACTGTCATTCTGAGTGCTAATGAAGAATCTTTTGTCGTCTTCACGAAATCTTCCTTTACATTCCTTGCATTCCACCAACGAATCAACAAACTCTTTGATGTGCCCTGACGCCTCCCAAACTTTGGGATTCATAATAATCGCCGAATCAATGCCGACAACATCCTCACGGTTATGGACAAACATCTTCCACCACTCCTGCTTGATGTTATTTTTTAACTCCACGCCCAGCGGTCCAAAATCCCAAGAGTTGGCCAAACCGCCATAAATTTCCGAGCCGGGAAAAACAAAACCTCGCCGCTTGGCTAAGCTGACTATTTTTTCCATAGACACAGAACTCATATAAATAATTTTACATTATTATTCAGTAGCCGTCACTTTCCCATCACTAACCGTCTTGTCATCCGGCAGTTCGGTGGTAATAGGATCGTCGGTGTAAGACAAAGTAAAGCCAGTAAACTCGTCGGTGGCGGTAAGACGGGTTTTTTCCAAAAGCGTCATATACTCTCCCTCCGTTCCCGATGGCGGCAGAGCCTCAATTTGAAAAATCGCTTCTAACGGCGCGCCGACAGCGCCTTTAGTGGCCGAAATACGGCCTGCTCGCCAGACCACTTCATTAGTGTCAGAATTATACTCCGGCTCCGTAGCGCCATTGCTTTTACTAACGCCGGTAAAAACGACATTAGATGCCAGCTTAGCTTTTATAACTACATCTTTAATGTCGGTGGCGTAGTTAATTATTGGCCAGTGAATAGTATAGTTGGTCGGCTGGCCAACCATCGGAGGGAAAGGTCCTTCATTAATGATGCCGCTATCGGCATCGCGAAAAAACGCTTGTGCTTCCACCGCCGCTTTGCCCGTTACTTTGTTTTCTACTTTGGCGGCGCTTACGTACTGACCATCATCCATCGCCACTTCAACCGCTAAAACAAAATTTCTGTCCCCTAATCGCTTGATATCAAAATCGTCTTTGGTTTTAATAGTAAACTCCACCAACCCTGATTGAGATAACTCACCCAAGGACCAACTGATAATGTTTTGTGAATCAACGCCAACGCTGGCGCTCTTAAAATCAAACATCTGGCCGGTTAACTTAGCGGTGATGGTTGCCTGGTCGGCGATGGGCTTCTTGAGATAGCGATAGTCAATCACGTATTTCAAATCATCATCTAATTTAGCTACGTAATCTTCCACGTTATTGGCCGTCACCCGTAAAGATAGCGGGGCAGTGCCGATGGTCAGATCAAGCGGCTGATAATTAATAATATATAATTGATCCTCTAGTCGGCTCTGCATATTAAATTTGAAATTGAAAAATCCGTTCTCTTGGCCAATTAACTTGCCGATGATAGTAAACTCGTTTTCTGAACCGGCGCGCAAGCCGCCAAGTTGCCACTCATTATTATTGGTGTCGGGCTTGATAGTGGCATTGTCGTATTGAAATGTTGGCGGATATTCAACCGCTAAAACCAAATCTCGAAGATTGGCGCCGCTGTTATTTTCATAAGACACCACCAGCCGCAACGTCTCGCCGCTGACTATTTTTTCCGGCGCCTCGATATTCAACTCAATAGCGGAACCGACAATCTCAAATTCCCACGGCTCATCTTTTTTAAAGCGCGATCCTAAAAACTCCGGCGAGTAATCAATACTGGCGGTAACCGATTCCTTTATATCAATTCTTGGTAATTCTGAAGCAACTACCATTAACTTAAAACTTTCATTGGTTAAGCTACCCACCCCCAAATTGCCAATCTTTCTTGAAATTAACATCTCATCCGGCGACTCGCCGACAAAAACCATTCCCTCCGGCAGTGATAGGGAGATTTTAGCATCTTGAAAAATCTGGTCGGAGCCATTAGCTATCTGAACCTCTAATTCAAAGGGCGTGCCAATCCAAACTTGTTCCGGCCCATTAAACTCAATCTCCGGCCCGCCATTGTCCTGATTAAACCAAACTAACCCAAAAACAATGAGGCCGATGAGAAGAATGATAAATATTAGAGTGTATAGAAATTTCAACATGATAACCTTATTGTCATCCCGGACGCCGCAGGCGATCCGGGATCTATATTTACACAATCGTCGCAATAAAAAGATAAGTCATCTACGGTAAAATAATTAGGCTTTCCACAACAAATCTGACAATTGGCAAATTTATGGTCAAAACCCAATACTTTCAGAATCAGATTATAGTCAATTTTTGGCGAATAAAGCGTCGCCTTTAGTAACGCCCATAACTGGTAATCGCTATCGCCATCGGCTGTCATATTTTTGACAAAATCAAGCAAATCCAGCACCTGTAACAAATTACCAGATTGGCGCCAATTAGTAAACCGATTCAACGTCAGTGCGTCAACAATCTGGAAGTTGTTTTTATAAACAAGGCGCAGGTTGATAAGGTTGAGCGGCTCTAAGTGAGAACTCAATCGGGAGGTGATTTTGCGGGCGCTGGTGGCCTTAGCAGACACTCTGCCTAATTCTTTAGTATAAAAAGTAATCCGAGAATCCTGCTCGCGCAGATCTTCCCTCTCCAAAACTATAGCTTCGGTAAGATATTCGAGCATAGTCTTATTGTAACAGAAACCCCACCCTTCCATTCAACGACCACTTCGATTACTAAGGTAATCGACTTCGCTACGAAATAATTTTATTAAGAAAACGAAAAACTCGACCTCCGCTATCGCTTCGATCTCAAATAGTTTGGTTTTCTAAAATAAAATTATTCTCCGCTCGCCGATTACCTAAGTAACTGCGTTTCGCTTTAAGTCTTTTGAATGAAAGGGTGGGGTTTCTGTGTTTTAAAGCGCTGTTAGTTTTGTTTTTATTTTTCAATGCTCGAGCAACTTAACTGTTAAAAATTAAAAAACCCCCGATAAGTGGGGGTGAAAAAATTAGTGGGCGATGCCGACTTCTTCGCCAAAGCCACCGCCTAATTCCTTACTGTCTTTCGGCGGTGGTGGAGAAACCACTAGCGGTAATGGAGAATTATCAGGGGAATAATCATCTTCATCCAAATTCTTGATTTGTTCAACAATCTGCGCCGGTAGTTCTTTGATTGCTTCGCAAACAGCTAAAATGGCGTAAATAATAGAGATATTTTCATAAGTACTAGCACAGGTCTGCGTTGTAAACTCATCACTCTTCGTCATCGCTCACTCCTTTCATCAAAAAACTACTATCATATTAGACGACTCATAAATTAATGTCAACTCTAGTTTCTAGCATCTAGCATCCAGTTATCCAGTGTGCGCGGGAGAGGAGTCGAACCTCCACGAGCCGAAGCTCACAGCCACCTCAAGGCTGCGTGTCTACCATTCCACCACCCGCGCTTATTTCGTTTTCGTTCCCAGTTTCTGGCGAATCTGTTTGGGAGAAAGATTACGCAAATAATAAAGCTTTGAACGGCGGACTTTCCTTTTGGGTTCACCGACAATTTCTACCTTGTTGATGCGGGGGGAATGGATAGGATAAACCTTTTCCACGCCCTCGCCAGCAATTATTGAACGTACCGTAAAAGTAGCGCCGGCTTCTTTGCCGTGCTTGCGCGCAATAACGATACCTCTAAAATTACTAGCTCTGGTTTTACCGCCTTCTTTGATGTCTTCCACTACTTTCACTGTTACCCCAGGCCTTATTTTTTCTATAATTTTTTCGTTAACCATGGATTAGCTTTTTAGCTGGTTAGTTAGTTAGCTTATTAGTGATAATAGAATGTTTTTGTTAATTTTGCAAATAAAGTTGAGAAAAAAAAGATTCTTCGCTACGCTCAGAATGACTACTATTTATGAGGATTCTAATTGATATTCGGCTTTTGGGGAAAGGTGGACAATCGGGCATTGAGGAATACACGAAGCAGATTGTTTCGCGATTAATAAAAAATACTTCTTTTGATTTTCGTTTGTTTTATAGCGGGTGGAGAAAAGCGCCGATTGGTGAAATTTGGAAGTCCGACTTCTGTTGGAAGTCGGACTTCCCCGCCTCCCTAATAAGTTGGCCGATTCCCAATAAAATTTTTGGCGGCGCCAGCCGATTTTTTCGCTGGCCAAAAATAGACCGGCTAATTAAAACCGATTTAATTTACAGCCCCCACTTGAACTTATTGCGCCACACCAAAAAAACACCACGCATTTTGACCATTCACGATTTGTCATTTATTCATCATCCTTACTTTTTTAGCCACCGCCACAATATTTGGCACTGGATGCAGGACATTAAACAACAAGCAAAACAAGCGGCTAAAATCATCACCGTCTCCCAGTACGCCAAAAATGATATAGTGGAAACATTGGGGGTGTCGGAAAAAAAGGTGGAGGTGATATATCCAGCCGTAAGGAAGTCCGACTTCCAACAGAAGTCGGACTTCCAAAAATTACAACCCTACATCCTCTACCTTGGCACAATTGAGCCAAGAAAAAATATTCAAACCATCATTAAGGCCTTTGATTTACTAAAAAAATTATTATCGATGTCAGACATCGATAATTTAAAATTGGTGATTGCGGGAAAGAAAGGATGGCTTTATGAAGATGTGGAGCGGGCCTATCAACAATCCCCCTTTAAGGAGGATATTATCTTCACTGGAGCGGTGAGCGACGAAGATAAGGCGGCGTTGTACCGGTCGGCCGAAGCGTTTGTTTTTCCATCGTTTTTTGAGGGTTTTGGCCTGCCGCCATTGGAGGCCCAAGCTCATAACTGCCCAGTTATTGCCAGCAACCGAACTTCATTACCGGAAATATTGGGCGACTCAGCTCTTTTTGTAGACCCTTGGAAACCGCAAGAATTAGCCGAGAAAATTAAAATAGTTATTGAAAATAATGAATTAAAAAATAAGCTAATCGCGGCGGGATTAGAAAATGTGAAAAGGTTTAATTGGGATAAAGCGACAGAAAAATTATGCGCTATATTTTCGCAATACTAATTGTATTAGTTTTAATTGGGGGGGTTTTTGCTGTGGGATTGTACGAATTCAAAAATCAGGCGTTTTATTCGGTTGATCGGATAGTGGAAAATTTACGCAATGCCAAAAATTCGCTGTTTAGTTTTCAGCCGGGTGAGGCGGGTTTTTATTTTTCCCAAATCAGAAAAGAAGTTGATTTACTCGCTTCGCAATTACCAGTATTAAGCAAATTTATTCCTCTGCTAAAAAATCTGCCTCCTATTTTTGGCGACCTTAACCAATTAACCGCCACCGCAGAAAATTTAAGCGAGCGGCTTGATTTATTAAAGCGCGAGGGCGTCCAATGGGTGATTAACCAAAAAGGCGGCGAATTAGTGACTCTTTTAGAAGCAATAAAAAAAGATGTTGATTTAATTAATAAATTAACCGGTCAGCTCAAGGCCCAAGCCGATGAATTGAAATTCGATCTCGGCGAGGAAATTAACGATATTAGCCCCCAACTTTATGCCACCAGTAATTTCTTGGCGGGCTTTACAAGCTGGCTTAAATCGGACCAACCACACCATCTAGCTATTCTTTTCCAGAACTCATCAGAAATCAGACCGACAGGCGGTTTTGTCGGCAGTTTTGCCCATTTAATTTTGGATAAGGGGAATATGACCAGTTTGGAGGTCAATGATATTTATGATATTGACGGCCAATTAGAAGTAAAAACCATCCCTCCCGAGCCCCTGCGACAAATTACCCCCTACTGGGGAGCGCGCGATGCTAATTGGTTTTTTAACTTCCCCACTTCCGCTAAAAAAGTAATTGAGTTTCTGGAGTTATCTAAAATTTATCAAGAGAGAAATGTTGGGTTTGATGGTGTAATAGCAATTAATGTGGAAGTCATTGAGGATGTACTACGCGTGATCGGACCATTGGTCATCCTGAACGATAGTGAAGGATCTTTTAAAGATTCTTCGGTTACGCCTCAGAATGACACGCTTACAATAACTGCCGATAACTTTCTTGTTGAAATCCAACGAGATGTGGAAACCGATCAGAACAAGGACATTCTCAAGCAATTGACGCCGATACTGTTTGAAAAAATCGGCCGCCTTGATGATAAGCAAAAAAGTCAACTTATAGAGTTTGTTCAATCCCGCATTGAGCATAAAGAAATAATGATTTATTTAGATGACTTAATTTTGGAGGGTTTTATTCAGGAACTGGGCATCGGCGGAGAGATCGCCGAACTGCCGCCTGATTTTTTCGGCGAGTATCTGGCGGTAGTTAACGCCAACATCGCCGGCGGCAAAAGCGATGCCTTTATTGACCAGCAAATAAAATTATCTAGTCGTATTAATAACGAAGGAGAAATCATAAATAATTTAACCATTACCCGCAAACATTCCGGGGAGAACGAGCAAGATAAATGGTATCAGATGACTAACAAGGATTATATGCAGGTGCTAGTACCGGCAAACTCTCAATTAATGAAAATGTCCGGCTACGACGATAGAGAGGCAAGCTCAGGGGATAAATATCCCGGAAGAGATGTATTTTCCGCCTGGCTTAGCACACCCGCCGGAGAGGATAAAACGTTAACACTTTCTTATAAAAATCCCCATAAAATAACCGATGAATACCAATTTATTTTTGATAGGCAATCGGGCGCGCGAGGAGGATTGGAGTTCTCCATTGAGGCGCCGCCGGGATTTATTTGGCAAGAAAGCGGCGGAGCGTATTTTATTTATAAAAATAGCAACCCGCCAACGCGAATTGCTATTGAATTACATTTGCAAAAATTGTAGTTTTTGTCATTTCAAGCGGAGTCGAGAAATCCCAGCACCTTCACATCGATGAGATCCCTCGACAAGCTCGGGATGACGTCTACTGGGATACGATGTCGCTTGCCGGCCTCTGCCAGAGACAAGCGCGAAGATTATCGCGACAATTCCAGCTTGGCGATTCACTTTTAACAACCATCCCCGGATTGAAATTACCCACAGACACACGACGTCCCAACGAGTCGCGGCTCGGCCCCCAATGCGACCAATCTTGCAAAAGCCGTTCGCCATGAGTTTTACAAATTGCGAACACCGCCTGAACAACAACATCTTCCGGAGCTCGAGTATGAAGTCGTAAGTAATAATCTCCGCTAAAATTAGCGATTTCCTTCTCCTGCTCTGCCCAAGTTTTTCTTCCCCAACAACCCTTGAAATTGACCAGATAAAATCCAGCTGGCGAGACCTTAGTAGCCCAATATCGTTCGGTTGGGGCCGTCCAAAATCCATGCCGTTTATCAAAATGAGCTTTATCGCTTAAATCATACTTGATATTAGTGGCAATGTGGCTATCATCACCCAAAATACCCAACCATTCCCACAGCGATAAACCAAAGTGATAAACCAATCTATTATCAGTTCCAATTGTGTTATTATCAGCTTCAAGAACTAATCTGTCTCTGGTATAAGGAATGTGATTGTTAGTTACCGGAAGCGACGCTTTACCTGGCGGCAAAATACTGGCCGCCTGCCTCGAAGTAATAACTTTTGTTTCACCTAGAATCTCAACCGCATCATGAATAGTCAGCTCAGCCATTGTAGCTCTCCTTCTTCGCCACGCCGAAGTTTCTCAAACGAAGGCGGGTTTTCAAATAACCACCAAAATCCTATAATTTTTTAGCAAATTCTGCAAATTCCTTTGGCGCCTCAACGGAGATTTTTAGCCGTTTATTATTGGACGCGGTAAATTCCAGCGACTCGGCATGTAGAAACATCCAATCTATACCTGTCATTCTGAGCGCTAGCGAAGAATCTTTCTTCGCTCCATAAATCGGATCCCCGACCACCGGATGGCCAATAGACGCCAGGTGCACCCGAATCTGATGGGTACGGCCAGTCAATGGCTCCACCTGAAGCAACGCTAATTTTGGGAAGTCGGACTTCCTTAGGGAAGTCC
>JBDRBW010000013.1:0-8610 GCA_043822345.1 Patescibacteria group bacterium | reverse complement strand
AGAAGGCGCGTGATGTTAAAGATACTTCACTGACCGTTCCCCATGGCAAGAGCGGCCGGGTAATAGGCATCAAGATTTTCTCTAGAGAAAAAGGCGATAAAGTTGACCCGGGTATTATTAAGAAGATTCAGGTTGAGATTGCTCAACTGCGGCCGGTTATGGCCGGCGATAAATTAGCTGGCCGTCATGGCAATAAGGGAGTAATCTCTCAAGTGCGGCCAGTTGAGGATATGCCTTATCTTGAGGATGGTACGCCCATCGACGTTATTCTTAATCCACTAGGAATAATCTCACGAATGAATTTGGGGCAGGTGCTGGAGATTCATTTGGGTTGGGCGGCAAAAACAGGTGGTTTTCGGGCGATTACTCCGGCTTTGGCAGGAGCGAATGAGAATCAGATTAAAGAGGAGTTGAAAAAAGCTGGTTTACCGGAAAATGGAAAAACCACTCTTTGGGACGGCCGTACTGGTAAGCCATTTCAACAGCAGATTGCGGTTGGGGTAATGTATATAATGAAACTCAATCACTTAGTTGAAGATAAAATTCATATGCGCTCCACCGGTCCCTATTCATTAATTACCCAACAACCATTAGGAGGAAAAGCGCACTTCGGCGGACAGCGTTTTGGAGAAATGGAGGTCTGGGCTTTAGAGGGTCATGGCGCTGCCTATACCCTTCAAGAGATGTTAACTATTAAATCAGATGACGTTTTGGGGAGGTCGTCGGCTTATGAATCGATTATTAAGGGAGAAAAAATAAAGAGCCCTAATATTCCGGCATCGTTTAATGTTTTATTGGCGGAATTAAAGGCGTTGGGAATGAACGTCGAACTTATCAACCAATCAGAACAAAAGGATGAATAATTTTGACGCCATAAAACTAAAAATTGCCTCGCCGGACGATATTCTTCAGTGGTCCCATGGCGAAGTTATTAAGCCGGAAACTATCAACTATCGCACTCAACGAGCGGAAAAGGACGGTCTATTTTCCGAACGTATTTTTGGTCCGGTCAAGGATTGGGAATGTTACTGCGGCAAGTACCGCCGAGTCCGCTATCGAGGAGTGGTTTGCGATAAATGTGGTGTGGAAGTTACTAGAGCTATTGTTCGCCGTGAACGTATGGGACACATCAAGTTAGCGGCTCCTGTTGCTCATATTTGGTTTTTAAGAAGCATGCCTTCAAAAATTGGCTTGATTCTTGATGTCCCTCTTTCAAAAATAGAGAAGGTCATCTATTACATCTCCTATATAGTGACTTCCATTAATGAAGACAATCGTAAGCGAACGATTGATGAGGTGGATAAAGAATTTAATATCAGGAGAAAGGCGATTAAAGACAAAGCGGAACTAGCCGCTTTTAGGGAAGCGACTTTGCAGGTAAAACAGCAAATCAATGATCTTCGCCTTGGACAAATTTTGAGCGAGAGCGGATTTCACAATCTAGCGCGGCGTTTTGGCGATGTTTTTGAAGCTGGCACCGGTGGCGAGGCGGTGAGAAAAATATTCGAGCAGTTAGATCTTAAGAAGGAGATTTTGAATATCAAAAAAGAGCTCTCTTCTAAACCAGACGCTAATAGAGAAGCTAAATTATTACGGCGCCTGAAAGTTATTAGTTCGCTAGCCAAGAATAATATGAGACCGGAATGGATGATTCTAACCGTTTTACCTGTATTACCACCCGATCTGCGGCCAATGGTCGCTTTAGATGGTGGTCGTTATGCTACCTCTGATCTCAATGACCTTTATCGGCGGGTTATCAATCGCAATAATCGTCTCAATAAACTATTAGAACTGGAATCGCCGGAGATTATTATAGTCAACGAAAAACGAATGCTTCAAGAAGCGGTTGATGCTCTTATTGATAATTCCGCTCGTTTTACCACTCAGCAATTATCCAGTCAGCACCGGCCGTTGCGAGCATTGGCTGATATGCTTAAAGGCAAACAAGGCCGTTTTCGGCAAAATTTGTTAGGCAAGAGAGTTGATTATTCTGGACGATCGGTAATTGTTGTTGGTCCCAACTTAAAAATTAATCAATGCGCCTTACCTAAAAAAATGGCCTTGGAAATTTTCAAGCCATTTATTATCAATAAGTTGATTGAGCGAGAACTGGCGCACAATATCCGTAGCGCCAATCGGCTCATAGAGGAAGCCACTCCGGAAATTTGGGCTATACTCGAAGAGGTTATCGCTAATCGTAAAATTTTACTCAACCGAGCCCCGACTCTGCATCGACTAGGAGTTCAGGCATTCGAGCCGTTATTAATAGAAGATCTCGCTATTCGCATTCCACCGTTAGTTTGCCACGCTTTTAATGCTGACTTTGATGGCGACCAGATGGCAGTTCATCTTCCACTTACCGAAGAGGCGCAAAAAGAGGCTAGGGAAATGATGCTTTCTAGTTTAAATCTTCTTAAACCAGCTACCGGTGATCCTATTGCTGTTCCCACGCAAGATATTGTTTTAGGATGTTACTATCTTACTAAAATTAGAAATAAAAATAGCGAACAAAGTGACCGTCGCATTTTTAGCGATCGGCAAGAGGCAATATTAGCTTTCGAAAATGAGCAAGTGGATGTTAATGTTCCGATTACCGTTCGTGGTATTGATGGGGAAACTAGCGTTGGTCGCATTTTGTTTAACGAGGTTCTGCCCGATGGTTTTGGTTATGTTAACGAAGTATTCAATAAAAAAGCTCTTTCTAAGTTGGTTAGTGATGTCATAAACAGACAGGACGTAGCGATAGCGGCTGAAGTGCTTGATAAAATTAAAACCTTAGGATTTGAATATGCTACCTTATCTGGTATTTCTTGGGGAATGGATGATTTGATTGTTCCAGAAGAAAAGAAGGGTATTATTGCTGAAGCGCAGACAAAAGAGAGTTTAGTCAAATCTCAATTTGAAGATGGTTTGTTAACCGACAATGAACGTTACAACAGAATTATTGAAGTTTGGACGGAAACCAAAAGAAAAATAGAGGAAATAGTAAAAAGTAAAACCCTTGATCCTTTTAACCCTGTTTATTCAGTTATTGACTCGGGGGCTCGAGGTTCGTGGACACAACCGGTACAGATGATGGGCATGAAAGGTTTGGTGGCCAATCCTAAGGGAGAAACTATTGAGTTGCCAATTAAGAGTTCTTTCAAGGAGGGTTTTGGTGTTTTGGAATATTTCAATTCCACTCATGGCGCCCGAAAAGGTTCCACCGACACCGCTCTTAAGACGGCTTCAGCTGGTTACCTAGCAAGACGGTTAGTTGATGTCTGTCAAGATCTGGTTATTACTGAAAAAGATTGCCGAACTAAAGAAGGAATTGTTATTAATGCCCCGATGGCAAAGCGCTTGGCCGCAAATTGGGAGATTTAGTTTTCGGTCGAACTGTTTTAGACGACGTTAAGGAAGGTAGTAAAACTTTGGTAAAAGTAGGCGCAACAGTTTCTCGAGAAATGGTTGATTTAATTAATCAATCAACCAAGCTGGACTCTGTACAAGTTCGTTCACCGATTACTTGTAAAACTCTCTACGGCATTTGTTCTAAATGCTATGGCTTGGACTTGGGGAGAAATAAACAGATTAATATTGGCGAAGCTATTGGTGTGATAGCCGCTCAATCCATCAGTGAACCGGGCACTCAGCTTACTATGAGAACCTTTCATATTGGGGGATTAGCGGGAACTGACATTACTCACGGTCTACCCCGAGTAGAAGAGCTTTTCGAAGCCCGTATTCCTAAGGGTAAGGCGTTTCTAGCTGAAGAAGATGGCGTTGTTGAGGCTATTGATGAGAAAAGATTAGTTAAATCGTTGAGTATCAAATCAACCGGAGAGAAAAAGAAGAAGGGAAAATTATATGAATTTGCCATCCCTCATCGTAGTGACATTTATTTTAAAGTTGGCGATAAGGTAAAGAAAGGAGATCAATTATGCGAAGGTAATCTGGATATTAAAGAGCTTTTCCAATTGCGTGATATTAGAGAGGTGGAGCGTTATATTATCAACGAAATTCAGGAAGTATATTCCTCGCAAGGTGAGTCGATTGACAACAAACACATCGAAGTAGTGGTTAAACAAATGTTCTCTCGAGTCAAAATAAAGGACTCTGGCAGTTCCAAGTTTATTGTCGGCGACATTATAGAAAAAGCGCAATTTATTACTGAAAATCGCCGGATAAAAGAATTGGGGGGAGAACCCGCCAAGGCTCAGCAGTTGTTAATGGGCATTACTAAGGTTGCTTTGTCTACGGAGAGTTTTCTTTCCGCCGCCTCTTTTATTGAGACGGCTAAGGTTTTGATTAACGCCGCCGTTGAAGGGAAAACCGACATTCTCCGCGGACTAAAAGAGAATGTTATTATTGGTCGCCTTATTCCTGTGGGATCTGGTTTAGAATCTAGAAAAAAAATTGCTGAAAATAATAACGAAGAGGAGACCGAATAGCTAAATTGACTAAATAGCAGGTTTTTGATAAGATGTTATCCAAATGGAAGAAAATATAAAAAAAGAATATGAACTAGCAGTGTTAGTGGACAGCGAAACGGCCGAAGCGGAGATAGAAAAATTACTAAGCGTCGCCGTAGAAGCGGAGATTTTAGTTAAAAGCCCCGTTGAATTGATAAATTTAGCCTATTCTATCAAAAAACAAAACTCCGCCACACTCTTGGTTTATCAATTAAGTATTGCCCCGAACAAGATTGATCAACTAAAAAAAGAGTTGAGCTTTCAGCCACGCGTTTTGCGTTTTCTTTTAACAGTGCCGCTTGCCAAGAATGATAGGCGGCAAAAGACAGATAGTTTTAAAAAACCAGCCGCGGTTACTGACAATGTCGGCATCAGTAGCAATGAATTATTGGCCAAAACATTAGAGAAATTAGAAAATTAATACTCCTCAAACCAATGAATTTAAATAAAGTTTTAATAGTCGGCCGCGTAACGGTGGATCCGCCTCTAAGGACGACGCCTAATGGCAATCAGGTATCGTCTTTCGGTGTGGCCACCAACAGGGTTTGGAACGACAAAGTTGCCGGTCGGCGAGAGGAGGTTGAATTTCACAATGTGGTTTTATGGGGCAAGAGCGCGGAGATTGCTAATCGTTTTTTAATCAAAGGCAGTTTGGTCTTAATAGAGGGGCGTTTACAGACTCGTACGTGGGAAGATCAGCAGGGCCAACAACGGCGCACAACGGAGATTGTTGGCGAACGTTTACAATTAGGCCCCAAGCCGGCTAGCGCCTATGGAGCTAACAATAGCGGTAGTAATTTCCGGCAACCAAACGCTAATGTGGACAACACTAATCGGGCCAACGTTAGTCAATCTGCCGACCAACAAGTGCCAACTATAAACTTAGATAGTGTGGAGGAAAAAGGAGAAATTAAAGCCGAAGATTTACCATTTTAGTAAAATACTATGATCAAACAGTGTTTTTTCTGTTCACAAAATTTAAAAGAGATAGATTATAAGGAAAGCGAATTGTTGAAACGTTTTATTTCTGGTCAGGCAAAGATTATTGACCGGCGCTTTACCGGTATTTGCGCCAAACATCAACGCAAGTTAGCTTTGGCAATCAAGCGCGCCCGAATTATGGGCCTACTACCTTTTGTTAGAAAATGACGTTAGATTACCAACTTTTTCAAATTCTTCACTCCTTAGCCGGTAAATATTGGCTAATGGACGGACTGGCGGTTTTTTTTGCCGAGTACTTACCTTACCTTCTGTTATTGGTTTTTTTGTTTTTGATTTTCTTTACTCATCGCAACTGGCAGAGCCGTCGTTACTTTATTTTTTTCTCCGTTTTTTCCGCGTTATTGGCTCGGGGGCTGTTCGTTGAAATTATCCGCTTTTTTTATTATCGTCCCCGTCCCTTTATTACTCTAGATTTTGAGCCGTTGATTGGCCACGTGGCCAATGGCGCTATGCCATCGGGCCATGCCACGATGTTTTTTGCTTTGGCTACCTTGATGTTTTTTATCAACAAAAAACATCTCTGGTATTTCCTGCTGGGAGCGTTGTTGATTAGTATTGGCCGAATCGTCGTCGGCGTTCATTGGCCCTTAGATGTGGTAGTGGGGGCTGTCATTGGTGTTATTAGCGTTGTAGCGGCGAGGATGGTTATATCCAAATGTAAAGTTTAAATATCAAAATGAAAAATGACAATGTAAAATTAAAAATATACGCATTCTGTCATCTTGAGCAAAACGAGCGTAGCGAGTGGGGTCGAAAGATCTCAGCGCGTCCAAATTGATGAGATTTCTCGATTTCACCTTCAGTTTCACTCGAAATGACGGTCGGATGGTATTTTAACATTTTAAACTGGCGTTTTGATTTTTGATTTTTACATTTTGCATTTATTATCATGAAAATTCAAGTTCAAGCCAAACCCAACTCCAAGCGTAATGAGGTTAACAGAGTAGATGACACTCATTATATTGTTTCAGTCACAGCTCTACCGGAAAAAGGAAAAGCTAACAAAGCAATTGAGAAACTATTAGCCGAATATTTTGACATATCGGTTAACAGGGTAATAATAACTTTCGGGCACACTTCCAGAAATAAAACTGTCGTCATTGCGAGGGAGCGATAGCGACTACGGCAATCTTATTTTCTAGTAGTATGAATAACTCTCTGCGGGAAGGGGATTTCTATTTTTTCCTTATCAAACGCTTCTTTAATTCTCTTCCGCAGCTCACCAGCCACACTCCACTGCTCCAGTGGTTTTACTTCCGTGGAAATACGGATATTAATTGAAGAGTCGCCAAAACTATCAATACGGACAAATTCCGGAGTTTTAAGAATTTTATCCGTCCACTCGGAATCGGCGGCTAGTTCAACGCCCACTTTATCAACAACCTTTTTCACTTTTTCAATATCAGTATTGTAGGAGATACTAATATCAAGATTAATGCGGGCAAAATCTTTGGATAGGTTAGAGGCGACTTTGACTTCACCGTTGGGGACATGATAAACCTCGCCATCTTTGCCGCGCAACACTGTTTTACGCAAAGTAATATTTTCTACCAATCCGGCCGCGTCGCCAATCTTAACCACATCGCCAACACGATACTGGTTTTCCAAAATAATAAACAAGCCAGAGATGATGTCTCGGATTAAGTATTGGCCGCCAAAACCAACAGCAATGCCAACAATACCGGCGGCGGCAATAATTGGACCAATTTCCAAACCAAATTCAGAAATAATCATCAATAGAGCGATTACCCAGATTACCACCCTAACTGTACCGGCGGCCACCCGTATTAACGTGTCCTCTCGTTTTCGTTCAGCGTTTTTGTCTTTAGTGTCTTTATTGGCAACAATCGCTTTTCTGACAGCCGATTCAATCATAGCGCGGCTAAAGCGTCTGATAATCCATGCGCCAATAATAATGCCCAGTATTTTTACCCCATGGCTAGTTAGCCATGGCCAGATAACACCATTAAATGTTTCCGGACTTAATATTTTGTGTATAATTGCTATATAATCCATAACCTCATGAATAATAACACAAACAATCGAACCGGGCAACTGAAAAAAATTAAGGACGCGGTCTTTAATCTCAAAGAATCTCCTTTATATAACTACCGCCAGCAAAATAATTACTTTCCTGTGCTGGGCGAGGGGAGCCACAATGCCAGAATTATGTTTATTGGCGAGGCGCCGGGGGTTAATGAAGCTAAAAGCGGTCGCCCATTTTGCGGGGCGGCTGGCAAGATTTTAGACGAGTTGCTGGAATCAGCTAACATTAATCGCACCGATGTTTATATAACTAACATCGTTAAGGACCGGCCACCAGGTAACCGTGACCCTTTGCCGGAAGAAATAGCCATCTACAGCCCGTTTCTCAATGAGCAAATAAATGTTATTCAGCCGAGGGCGCTCGCTACTCTGGGCCGGTTTTCAATGTATTACATTATGGAAAAGTTTGGCTTAGAAAACGAATTGGAGCCGATTAGCCAAATGCATGGTCGGATGTTCACTAGTCAAACACCCTACGGACAGGTTAAAATTATTCCTCTCTATCACCCGGCGGTGGCGGTTTATAATCCCCACGCCAAAGAAGGGCTTAAAAAAGATTTCGCCATTCTTAAAACGATTATGTTAGAATAAAATAGATGAATCGCAAAAGTATATGGGCTTTTATTATAGCGGTAATACTAGCCGTTTTGCTTTTATTGTTAATTTCTATTGATATTACTTATCGGGTAACCGCTAAGGTATTAGACGACCCTCTATCTGTTTTCAATAGTGAGAGCGCCACCTCGACCTTTCAAGATATGCCGCCAGATTATGTTTTTCGTTCCCGTATTGGCATTTATCCCAGCGCTCCACTCCCTAAAGACGCGCCGCCAGTTTCCGCTCCTGCAGATGAGGAAGGGGGGTCATCGGCCGCCAAACTACGGCAGCAAAATCCGGAACTACAACAGGAGTTGTTAAAATTCTTTGATTATGAAAGTTATGTCCAAAATCATCCGCCGGTTTTTACCACCATTATTAATCAGGAAGCTAGGCAAGGAAAAACTAACGACCCTATATTCTTTAAAGTTATCGCTCAAGACCAGGAAAATGATCCTTTGACTTACTACGCGTTGTTTTTGCCCCCTAACGCTACCTTTAATCCCGACAC
>JBDRBW010000012.1:0-5428 GCA_043822345.1 Patescibacteria group bacterium | reverse complement strand
GAATACGATGAAGAACAGCTATTCACCTGGCAGGCGGCAATGAGAGAAACCAAAAAAGCCGGCAAGAGAATGCCCACCGATGAAGAGTTTACCGAACTACTGAAAACCAAGAGCGATATGCCCAATATAGTGCTAGCCGGCCACCGGTCTACGAATGGGTCGTTTTTCAATCAGGGCACGTGCGCCTACTTCTGGTCATCCACGGAGTCCAGCACGGATGCTTGGTTCTGGTTACTGTCCTCGAGCGCCGCCACTGTCTCCCGGTCCGCGCGCAGCCAAGCCAGCGGTTTTTCTATTCGATGTTTAAAGGACTGAATTCGACTATTTGTCTATTTGACTATTCCAACCCCGTTCGCTATTGCGAACGGGGTTTTTCATTAAGTTTCGCCAACTCTACGATCGTAAAGTTGGCGAAAAATGACTACATGGAAGAAATTTTTTTAAAAAAAATCGTTACGTTGTTATATCCCTGGAAATAACAAACATTCTGCTCTATTCTATTAACTCGACAATACAAAAACAACGCGGTAATATAAAATCAATGCTACAATCCAAACTTTTTTCTAAAACTCAAAAATATTTTCCCAAAGACGAAGAATTGGCGAGCGCCAAATATCTTATTAGGGCTGGCTATATTCGCAAATCATCGGCTGGCATCTATACTTATTTGCCGCTGGCGTGGCGGGTTTTAAATAAGATTAATCAAATTATCCGCGAGGAGATGAACGCTATCGGTGGCGAAGAACTCTTGATGCCAGCGCTGGTGGCAAAAAAATACTGGGTAGAATCGGGGCGCTGGGACGTGCCTATTGTTTACAAAATCAAGACACCACAAAAAGACGAGTTTGGCTTGGGCTGGACGCACGAGGAGGTAATCGCCCATATTGCCAAGGACTTTATCCAATCGGAAAAGGATCTGCCTAAAGCCGTTTATCAAATTCAAAACAAGTTTCGCTTAGAGCCGCGGGCGCGCGGTGGGTTGATTCGCGGCCGGGAGTTTATGATGAAGGACCTCTATAGTTTTCATAAAGATAGGGCCGACTTGGAAAGATATTACAAGAAAGCTGAAGGTGCCTACAAAAAAGTTTTCAAAAGAATGTCTTTGCCAATCAAGGTGGTGGAGGCGGCCGGCGGTGATTTTACTAAAGAATATACTCATGAGTTTCAGGTGCCGGTTGATAGTGGCGAGGACACGATTTTCCACTGCGCTAAATGCGCCTTTGCCCAAAATAAGGAGGTGACCAAGGCGAAGGCAGGCGACAAGTGCCCCCAGTGTAAAGGCAAAATCCAGGAATCGCGCGCTATTGAGGTGGGCAATATTTTCCGACTTGGCAAGCGCTACTCTCAATGGATGATGGGTTCCTATGGCATCGGCATTTCGCGCGCGCTGGCGGCATTGGTGGAGATTCATCACGACGACAGAGGTATTATTTGGCCAGAGGCGGTTGCGCCTTACCAAGTTCATCTGTTAGAATTAGGCGAAGCTTCAGCAAGGGGCGTTTATCAGAAATTACAGAAAAACAATATTGAAACGCTTTATGACGATAGAGACGTCTCGGCTGGCGAAAAATTCGCTGACGCCGATTTATTGGGAATCCCGTGGCGGTTAGTAGTTAGCAAGAAGACCGGAAATAAAATTGAAATTAAAAAAAGAAATTCAAACAAAACAAAACTTTTAAAATTAGATGAAGTTATTCAATCTTTTTGCAAAAAACATCGGTATCGATCTGGGTACGGCTAACTCACTAGTTTATTTAGCTAATAAAGGTATTGTCATCAATGAGGCCTCGGTTATTGCCGTTAATAATAAAACCAATCAGGTGTTGGCCGTTGGCCACGAAGCTCGAAAGATGCTGGGGCGTACGCCGTCCCACGTCAATATTATTCGCCCCTTAATTAACGGGGTGATTTCTGATTTCGATATGACTCAAGAGATGCTGCGCCATTTTTTAAGAAAAGTCAGCGATGGCAGTCCAATCGGTTTTCGTCGGGCGATTATTGGCATTCCTAGTAATTTAACCGAAGTTGAGCGCAAGTCGGTGGAGGACGCGGTGGTGGGCGCCGGCGTTGGCAGAGCTTATCTTATTGAGGAACCGTTGGCGGCGGCCCTAGGAGCGCGTTTGCCGATTAATGAACCGACGGCAAATATGATTGTTGATATTGGCGGCGGCACCACTGAAATTGCCATTATCTCTATGGGTGGCACCGTTACCGCCAAGAGTTTACGTATCGCCGGCGACAAGTTTAATAATGAGATTATTCGTTTTATCCGTGATGAATTTCGTTTAGTTATTGGCGAGCCCACCGCCGAGGAATTAAAAGCTAATATCGGCTCGGCTATTCCACAGGAAGAAAAATTAGAAATGCCAATTCAGGGGCGGGATTTGGCCACTGGCTTGCCAAAAGAGGTGATAGTCAAAGATGTTCAGATTCGCGGCGCCATCGCCCAATTGTTGAAAATTATTGTTGAATCGGTGCGCGAGGTGTTGGAGATTGCTCCGCCAGAGTTAGCTGGCGATGTCCTGCGCCGCGGCATCTATCTTTGCGGCGGCGGCAGTTTACTTAGGGGTCTGGATGAGCTGATTGCCAAGGAGCTTTCCGTTACCACGACAGTGGTTGACGATCCTTTGACTTGCGTTGTCCGTGGCACTGGCGTTGCTATTGAGAATTTTGAACAACACTCGCCGATACTGTCATTACCCTTGATTCCTAAAGACATTAAAGTTTGATCCCGCTCAGCGGGATTTGATTTATTGTTATATTGTTATATTGTTATATTGTTTTTTGAAAGACCAATATGAGAAGGAGGTGTGATGGAATACCTGTTGACGCCGTGGGGGATTGTGAGCTGGCTTATTTGTGGTGTGTTGGCCTATGGGCTGTTTAAGCACGATATGAAAAACCTGTGCGGTAAGCAATGTTCAGCCGGTTATGGCGCGGGTGACGAGGCGTTCGCCCGGATACTGTTCGTTTTTGGTTGGGCGGGCCTATTGATGGCCGTGGGAGGAATAATCATCAACGGCGGCCGATTTCGGCTATGCTTCCGCATACCAGAACATCTGAAAAAAAGAAAATAAACAAACGACTCGCTTTCAAAGCGAGTCGTTTTTATTTATAATATACTCACAATGAAATACTTTGTCTTAATCATCCTCTTGCTCTCCCTCTGGTTTTTTGCCGGCAGTTTTATTACTGAAACAAAAAATCAGGCGACCTATGGGTTGACTCAAGTATTGCTTTGGCCCAAGTGGCTAGTCCAGGGGATTTTTAGCCCAGCCGTGGACTTTAAAAATATGAAAGATTTAGAACTAGAAAACGAAAATCTCAAAGCTAAGATTTTTGAACTGGAACAGAATATGCCAGATACCGAAATATCTGATTACATTGTCGCCAAAATCTATTCTCGCTCGCCATTTAACAATAAAAATCTTTTGAGTATCAACAAGGGTTATCGCGACGGCGTTGCTAAAGATATGGTCGCTACCGTTGGCGGCAATATTTTACTCGGTCAAGTAGAGGATGTATTTGAGAAATACAGTTTGGTAAAGACGATTTTTACCAATGACTGGAAATTACCGGTGAGAATTAGCAGCGAGGGCGTGGAAGCGTTACTCGTTGGTGGTTCTGAATTAAAATTGAGTATGATTGCCGAGGATACAGAAGCCGAAAATAGCCAGACAGTATTCATTGCTAGTAAGGATTTTCCTTATGGAATGAAAATCGGTGAACTAATCAATCTTAAACAAGAAGCATCAGCTACTGTTTTTAAAGAGGCGAGTGTGCAAGTTCCTTATAATTTCAACGAACTCACCGAGTTATGGCTTATCAAATCGTTTTAATTATTATCGCCGCTCTCTTACAAGGAACGTTTATTTTGGAGGTGTGGGGAGTTAAACCAAACTTAGTACTAGCATTGCTGATCGTCTTGATTTTCTCTGTCCGCGACTGGTTGGCTTATTCTTTATTGGTTATTGTCGGCGTCTTATTGCTAAAATCATTTCCTGGAGTTGATTGGCGAGCGCTCGCTATTATACCGTTGGCATTGGGCAGTTATTTTATAAAGGATTGGCTTCCTTGGCGGCCGTACTTTAGCAATATTGTTTTAATTGCTATTGCCACCGCAATTTTTTCCTTACCGAATTTTTTCCCCGGAGAGATTATTTATAATTTGATATTAGGAACAATAATTTACTTTTTACTTATTCATGAAAAAACGCGATATTAGTTTAGATGAAGTTGCTTTTGATAGTTGGGCGGAGGAAGATTATCGCCGCCTGGAGACGCCATTGTCAGATAGTGTTTTTCAATTATCGGTTATTGTTGTTCTAATTGTGGGCGCTATCGTTTTTGGTCGGGTTTTATTTTTGAATATTAGCCAAGGCGCTTTTTATCAAGCGCGCGCCATTGCTAATGTCAATAAGGAAGTAAAAATTCCGGCTAATCGAGGTATTATTATGGACAGATTCGGTGAGCCGTTGGTTAAAAATGTACCGACTTTCAGCGCCACCATCAATGCGAGCGAACTGCTTAAAAACCCCGGCGTTTTGGAAGAAAAATTAAATGAGACAGCGGCTATTCTCAATAAATCGAGTGAAGAAATAAAAAACGAGATTCAGCAAGCTGATTTAAAGGCGGGAGGAGAGGTGATTATCGCTCACAACATTACTCTTGATCAGGCAATTAATCTGCGCTCTCTAAAAATTAGCGCCCTGGAGGTGCGGGACGATTATCGCCGCCAATATCTTGACTCTCCGGCATTTGCCCATCTTTTAGGTTATGTTGGAGTGGCAGAAAAAGGCGATGCTATTGTGGGTAAGACCGGCCTTGAGGTGGTCTATGATAGCCAGTTGCGGGGAGTAGATGGCCGATATATTTTTTATCGGGATGTTCAAGGCGAAATATTAGAAGAAAAACTAGCGCAAAAATCTAGAGCCGGCTATCAGCTCAATACCACCATTGACGCTGATCTGCAAAGATTTTTTTATCAGCGTTTTAAACAGCATCTAGGGCAGTTGAATAGGGATTCCGGCGTGGGTATTGCCATCAATCCCAAGAATGGCGAGATACTATCATTAATTAGCTTTCCTAGTTTTGATAATAATGAGCCCGCCATCTACTTAAATGCCACTCATCAGCCATTGTTTAATCGAGCGGTGTCGGGAGTATATAGCCCCGGATCAGCTATCAAACCATTAATGGCTCTGGCGGCGTTGGAGGAGGGCGTGGTAACGCCAATCAACGAATTTTTTTCCGCAGGTTATCTGGAGATTCCCAATCCCTATTATCCTGACCAGCCCACGCGCTTTTTGGACTGGAAACCGCATGGTTATGTTAACTTGTATTCGGCGTTGGCTAAATCAAGTAATGTCTATTTCTATACCATAGGCGGCGGCTTTGAGAATTTTAAAGGTTTGGGCATCAATCGCAT
>JBDRBW010000011.1:0-6484 GCA_043822345.1 Patescibacteria group bacterium | reverse complement strand
GGTGGGCATTCTCTTGCCGGCTTTTTTGGTTTCTCTCATTGCCGCCTGCCAGGTGAATAGCTGTTCTTCATCGTATTCTCCACCTACAAACTCCCAGATATCCCCTTCGGGGTTTTCTAGGTAGCGTTGTCCGTTGACGGTAATTTTCTTCCAGCCGTCGGAGTTGATACGAAAGTTGTGGAGTTCTAGCTGGAGAGGAAAGAGTCCACATTCACGGCAGATTTGGGTTACCGTTTCACGATCGAGATATTAGGTAAACCGGTTAATTAATTGCTGGCGTTGAGTGTTGTTCATTTCTAACTACTCCTGTTCTTGTGGTTATTCTGACCCCGCACTTAATGCGGGGGAAGAATCTTTAGAGATTGCCACGCTCGGTCGCCTCCGGCGACCTCGCTCGCAATGACGAAAGATCCTTCGGCTTCGCCGAGTCAAACTCGGCTTCGCCTCAGGATGACATAGATTTTCAAAAAACAGAGCCGATCTCTGTTTTACTAGTTATCATATTAGCAAATACAAATCAAAATGTCAAATAGAAAAATAGCGGCGCAGAGTTGTTTCGAAAAGTGTATCGCCTGCCCGCAACGCCTGGCCAGCCCGCATTGCTACGCAAAGCGTTGCTGGCGGGCGTAGCAAGGCGGGCGGGGAAGCCGTCCGAGCTTGGTATCCCGCATAGCGGGATTCGGACGGCTGAGATCAAGGACGGCTCACCGCTGCCTGCCCGCTATCGCTACGCGAAGCGTGGCGGGCGGGAAGTGAGCCGAGCCGTCTTTCTCGAAATAATTCTGCGCCACTATTTTTCTAAAAAAGCCCTACCACATCTTTGATAGTAATAAGAAATACCAACGCAATAAGAAAAGCGAAACCGATGGCATTGGCGCGGAGCTCGGTAGAGTGTTTGAACCGCTTGCCGCGGATTTTTTCAACAATAATAAAGAGTAGACGGCCGCCATCTAGCGCTGGAATAGGTAAAATATTCAAAACAACCAAATTCAAAGAAATGAGCGCTATAAATTTAAAGAGGTAGATTAATCCCAGCTGGCCGGTATTAACCGCCATGTCAAAAATACCGACCGGACCAAGAATGTATTCCGGCATAAATATAACCTGGTAAAAACCCACGAATATCGCCCCCACTAAAGTAACCGAGGTAATAAATCCTTTGCCTATACTAGTAAACAGTCCATGCTTGGGAACTCCACCCTCCCTAATAGCAATACCCAGCGATCCCTCTCCAACTGGTGAATTAATACGAGGCACGGCTGAAATTTGCAATTCCTCTGACCCCCTCTTAATATCCAAAGTTATTAAGCTTCCTTTGTTGCTATCAATAAACCCAATCAACGAATCAATTGTGTCATGATTTAGAACCCGATCGCCCGATTGGATACCGGCCGCATAGGCCGGACTATCTTCGGTGACCGTTTCTATAAGAATTATTGATGGTGAACCGACAAAGAATATAGCGGAAATAACTAGCCAGCCGAAAATAAAGTTCATCAGCACGCCAGCCACTATTATGGTGGCGCGCTTCCATGCGTCTTGATGGACAAAGCTTCTTTGTGGATATCGAACCTCCTCTCCCATATCGGCATTCTCGCCATAGATTTTCACAAAACCGCCAAGAGGGATGGCGTTGAGGGTAAAAACCGTCTCGCCAATCTTCTTTTTTAGAAGCCGCGGCGGGAAGCCAATACCAAACTCTTCCACTAATAAATTAAAAAAACGGGCGGCCAAAAAATGTCCCCACTCGTGGACTAAAATTAAAAGCGAAAGCCCGATGATTACGAATATTATAGAAGTCATCTACTCTTTAATTTCTTTGATTTTGTTTTCTAAAAGATTATCTATCCCCTCATTCATTTTATCAATTTTTTCCTGAACTTTCTTCTGTAGTTTAAATTTTTCATCCTCGCCCACCTCTTTCTTGTCAGCGGCTTGTTTTATTTTTTTATTATAATCGTCCCGCAAGCCACGAACTCGGACACGGTAATTTTCGGTCAATGATTTAACTACTTTAATGAATTCGTTACGGCGCTCCTCGGTTAGCGCCGGCAGATTTATATTAATGGTATTGCCCTGAAGATTGGCATTTACTCCCAAGCTTGACGACTCAATCGCCTTAGCCACTGACTTGGCGGCGCTAATATCCCAAACCGTTATCTGGATACCACGAGGCAATGAAATACTAATAGAGCCCAGTTGCTTAATGGGTGTTTGCTGGCCAAAATAATCAACCATAATATCCTCCACCAATTTACTGGTAGGACGATTGGTTCTAATTCCTGACAGTTCATTTTTTAAACTATCAATAACTTTATTTAACTCATTATCTAAATTTTGTAATTCAAAATTCATATTATTCAGCCGCACGCCAAGGGTAAGAAATATATTAATACACCGGCAAAAAATAGAATTATTAACCATTGAAAGATTGAGCCCATGATTCCAACTGTAATTTTTTATTGGTATTAAAGCGACTGATTAAGCTCCAACGATGACATAATTCTCTTAACGGCACAAGATTTTTAATCGGATCCTTATCTAACTCAAGTATGACAAATTTTATAAATTCTTTCAACGCCGTTTCGTCAGCGGCGATTTCTTTAATTATAATTATTTTTTGTTGGAGGGAGCTAGAGAGAAATTGCTGCACTTTTAAAAAGATTGCTTCGTCGTCCACAGTTAAAGCTGGAGATCCTCGCAATGACTCGTGTGATTGCGTGGGGGGGCAATAAATTTTCTGAAAACGGGAAATTAGCGGATTAACCAAAACATCGGGGTCTTTGAGCAGTAAAAACATCAATGAATTAGCCGGTGGGTCTTCAGTTATTTTTAGAATGGCGTTCTGCGCCGGCTGAGTTAGGCATTCGCCATCATTTAAAATAACTGTTTTTCGGGATGATTTTAGCGGTTTTTTCCATAAAAAATTAGCAACAGCTTTAACGGCATCTATGCCAATCGTATTTTTTTCATCGGGAAGAACAGAAAAAAAATCCAAAAGTGGCGTTTGCGGCATTGCCCATTTTTTGTTCTCTAAAAAATTAGCCAGTTTTTTGATAAAATCGCCATCGGGATTACCGAAAAGAAGATAGCTATGCGATAACTTATTTTCAGATATTAATTTTTGGAAAGAAGTTTTGAGATCCATAATATTGAATGCAAAATGTAAATATCAAAATGGAAAATGACAATGTAAAATTTAAAAATGTTTTTACCGTCATTCTGAGTGAAGCGTAGCGGCCTTCGACTCTGAGGCTCAGGCTCGAAGAGAGTCGAAGAATCTCAATGATTTCAATGGGGCAATGGTTATGAGATTTCTCGACAAACTCGAAATGACGACGAGGCGGTATTTTAACATTTTAATCTGTCATTTTGATTTTTGATTTTTAAACTTTACATTTTAACGCTTTGTAAGAAGCGTACGCTTGTAAACATCTAAATGATTGAGGATTAATCCAGCGCCGCGAGCGACGCAAAAAAGCGAGTTTTCGGCGACATAAGATTCGACTCCCAACATTCTCTTAAAGAATTCATCAATGTAACGCAAGTTGGCGCCGCCGCCAGTGATGATAATCCCCTTTTCCATAACATCGGCCACTAGTTCCGGCGGAGTATTGTTGAAAACATTTTGGGCGGCGGCGGCGACATCCATTAAATGAGGGTTAAGCGCCTCCGCCACCTCGTTAGAATTAACGATAACATCTTTGGGTAATCCGGAAATTAAATCACGACCCCGAGTTTCCATTTCTAGTTTTTCCTTAGTCGGCAAAGCGGCGCCGGCTTTAATTTTAATCGCCTCTGCCGTCTGTTCGCCGATGGAAAGAGAGTATTTTTTCTTTACGATATCAATAATCGCATGATCAAACTTATTGCCCGCCACTCGTAAACTAGACCAAGAAACGATACTACCTAAAGAGATAACGGCGATCTCCGAAGTGCCGCCACCAATATTGATAATCATATTCCCCGAAAAAGAGTTGATGGGAATGCCGGCGCCCAAAGCGGCTAATATTGGCTCCTTGACGATAAAAGCATTCTTAGCGCCGGACTCCAGAGCGGCATTGACGACCGCTCGCTTCTCGGTCGGCGTAATGCCAGCGGGAGCGGAAATAATAACGTCTGGTTTAAAAATATTAAAATTACCCACCGCTTTAGCGATGAAATAATGAAGCATGGCGCGAGTGATATAGTAGTCGGCAATAACACCGTCTTTTAACGGTCGATAAGCCACGATATCCTCCGGAGTGCGGCCAATCATATCTTTTGCTTCCCTGCCAACCGCCAACACCGTGTTATCAGGTACGCTTAAAGCGACAATAGTCGGTTCATTAATAACAAAACCCTGCCCCTCGGCAAAAACAATGGTATTAACGGTTCCTAAATCTATACCAATTTTTCTTGTGAACATACTCTTTTAATTTGCGCTCCCAAGCCCCGAAGACGCTCGTCTATGTTTTCGTATCCACGGTCAATTTCCTCAATTCCTGAAATTTCTGATTCGCCTTCGGCGATGAGAGCGCTGGTGATATTAAGCATCCCCGAGCGTAGGTCACGAACGCTGGTATTAATCGCCTTTAATGGTGTTGGTCCATGAATGACAGCGCTATGATAATGGCCTTGGCTATTGAAGCGGCAATTTAAATCACCCAGACACTTGGTTAATACTTTAATACTAGCCCCCATAAAATTCAAATCATTAATATAACCAAGCCGATCTTCATAAATGGTTTCGTGTAAAATAGAAACTCCTTTGGCTTGGGTTAATAAGACGGCAAACGGCTGTTGCCAGTCAGTCATAAAACCAGGGTGGCAATCGGTCTCTATCTCAACGCCTTCTAAATTTTTCGCCCGATAAAAGACAATACCCTCTTTGACCACATCATAATCGCCGCCTATTTTTCTTAGAGCATTAAGAAAAGTAATCAGGTCATCTTGCCGCGCCTCTCTTACCAAAATACGGCCGTCGGTGGCCACCGCCAAACAGGCAAATGATACCGCCTCGTTGCGATCGGGCAAAATGCGATGGGTTACTCCCCTCAACTTTTCCACGCCATCAATATAAATAGTGCGATTAGCGCCTAATTCAATAATCGCCCCCATTTTTTGAAGCATCTTTATTAAATCAATAACTTCCGGTTCGGTGGCGGCATTATAAATAATAGTTCTGCCTTTGGCTAAAACTGCGGAAAGAAGCACATTCTCGGTGGCGCCGACACTGGGAAAGTTGAGAGCGATTTTTGTTCCCCGCAAGCCATCCTTGGCAGTGGCCTGATAACTGGTAGCGGTTGTTTTAATCTCGGCGCCCAAAGCGGTTAACGCCTCAATATGAAGATTGACCGGACGCGGACCAATTTTGTCACCGCCTAACACCGGCACCTCCGCCTCACCCACTCTGGCTAATAGAGGGCCAAGAGCAAGAATGGGAATGCGGTTTTTACGACTCAAAGATTGCACCCGATGATTGGTAATAACGGGGGTGTGAATTTTAATGCTAGAATCGCCATACTCAATCTTGGCGCCGACTTGCTGGCAGAGATCGGCGACGATTTCGGTATCACCAATATGAGGAAAGTTCTCTAAAACACACTTTTGATCGGTCAAAAGTGAGGCGATCATCATTTTTGTCGCCGCATTCTTGGCGCCTGCCAGCTTAATCTCACCATTAAGTGGCTGGCCGCCCGTAATAAGAAATTTAGAACCATTCATGTCCTCCGTATTATAAATAAAAAACTGTCTCTACGCAAATAAACTAACCTTTTGATTTAATACAACCGCTTCGATTACTAAGGAAACTAACTCGCTCCGAATAACTTTATTAAGAAAACGAAAAACTCGACCTCCACTTCGTTTCGATCTCAAACAGTTTGGTTTTCTAAAATAAAATTATTCTCTACTCGTTAGTTTCCTAAGTAACTGCGCTTCGCCTTTAGTTTTTATTAAATCAAAAGGTTAGTCTACTTGCTCTTAAGTGTTTTATTTAAAAAGTTCAATGATGGTTCGTGAGTGTGAGAGTAGCTAAACGGCTCAGGGGTATGAGCCGTTTACGAGTTGTATAAAATTTACTCTTTTATTACGCGATCGCATTATAAGATAGTAAAATAGGAATATGAAAAACCCCGTTCGCAAAAGCGAACGGGGTTGGAATAGTCAAATAGACAAATAGTCGAATTCAGTCCTTTAAACATCGAACAGAAAAACCGACGGCCGGGCTGAGCGCGTGCCGGTAGACAGTGGCGTAGCTCGAGGACAGTAGCCGGGTCCAAGCATACGTGCTGGACTCTGCGGATGACCAGAAGTAGGCGTACGAACTCTGATTGCTGAATGAACCATCCGTATCCCGGTAGCCGGCTAGCACTATATTGGGCATATCGCTCTTGGTTTTCAGTAGTTCGGTAAACTCTTCATCGGTGGGCATTCTCTTGCCGGCTTTTTTGGTTTCTCTCATTGCCGCCTGCCAGGTGAATAGCTGTTCTTCATCGTATTC